>DATAGR010000287.1:0-12196 GCA_036263575.1 Aquihabitans sp.
AGCCCGACGGCCGGGGGGCGGTCAGCACCGCCGGCCTCGACTTCTACCGCGAGCTCGTCGACGAGCTGCTCGCCGCCGACATCGAGCCCCACGTGACGCTCTACCACTGGGACCTGCCCCAGGCGCTGGAGGACGACGGCGGCTGGCCGGCGCGGGTCACCGCCGAGCGCTTCGCCGCCTACGCCGAGGTCGTGGGACGGGCCCTCGGGGACCGGGTGCGCTGCTGGGGCACCGTCAACGAGCCCTGGTGCTCCTCCATGCTCGGCTACTCGGCCGGGGTCCACGCCCCCGGGCGCCACGAGCCGGGGGCGGCCGTCGCCGCCGCCCACCACCTGCTCCTCGGCCACGGCCTGGCGGTCGACGCGCTCCGGGGGAGCGTGCGCGCCGACGCCGAGGTCGCCGTCACGCTCAACCCGTACCCGGTCGTGGCGGCGAGCGGATCGGACGAGGACCTCGACGCCGCCCGCCGGGTCGACGGCGTGGCCAACCGGCTCTGGTTCGAGCCCGTGCTGCACGGCGCGTACCCCGAGGACGTCCTGGCCGACCTGTCCGCCGTCTCCGACCTCTCGTGCATCCTCGACGGCGACCTCGGCGTCATCGCCCGCCCGATCGATGCCCTGGGCGTGAACTACTACCGCCGCCACCACGTCCGGTTCGAGCGCGGTGCATCGGCCGCGGGACCTACCGCCCAGTGGCCGGGCTCGCCCGACGTCGGCATCGTCCAGCCGCCGGGACCGGCGACCGACGGCGGCTGGGCGATCGAGCCCGACGGCCTCCACGAGGTCCTCACCCGGCTGCGCGACCAGGGCGCGCCGCCGCTGTACGTGCACGAGGCCGGCGCCGCGTTCCACGACGCGCCCGGGCCCGACGGCGAGGTGCACGACCGACGCCGCATCGGGTGGCTCGACGCCCACGTCCGCGCCGCCCACCGCTCGCTGGCCGCCGGCGTGGACCTCCGGGGCTTCTTCGCGTGGTCGCTGCTCGACAACTTCGAGTGGGCCGAGGGCTACGCCCACCGCTTCGGGCTGGTCCACGTCGACTTCGACACGCTGGCCCGCACGCCGAAGGACAGCGCTCGCTGGTTCGGGGCGCTGGCGGGCACCGGCGAGCTGGGCGAGCCGCCGGGCGAACCGGTCGCGCCCGTCGGATCGCCATCGGGTCCGGCCTGAGCACCGTGGGCCGTCGACCGACGGGGGCGCGCGGCCCCGGCGTGGCCCTCGCCGTGGTGTTCCTCGCGAACGGGATGGCGGCGGGCGGGTTCTTCGCCCGGCTCCCCGAGCAGCAGCGGCGCTTCGACCTCTCGAACGCGGGCCTGGGCCTCACCGTGCTCGGGCTGGCGACCGGCGCGCTGCTCGCCAGCCCGGTGGCCGGACGGGCGGTGACGCGACGGGGGAGCCGCCCGGTCGTCGTCGCGTCGGCCGTGCTCGTGGGGGCCACCTGGTGGCTGGCCGGCGTGGCGCCGGGCGCGGCGGCGCTGTTCGGCGCGCTCGCCGTCATCGGCGCCGCCGACGCGGCCATGGACATCTCCATGAACGCCAACGCCGCGGCCCACGAGGCCACGGCGGGCCGGTCCGTCCTCCACCGGCTCCACGCCCTCTGGAGCCTCGGCATGGTCGCCGGCGCCGCGATCGGCGCGGTCGCCGCCGGGTCCGACGTGCCCCTCGGCGTGCACTTCGCCGCCGTCGGCGCGCTCGTGGCCGTGGCGGTGCTGGCGGTCGCCCGGCGGCTCCCCGACGGCGCCGCCCCGGCGACCGGCCCCCGTCCGGCACCTGAGCCGCTGGCGGCGGGCGCCTCGCCACGCCGCCGCCGCGTGGTGCTGCCGGCGGCGAGCGTGCTCGCCGGTCTCGCCGCGGGCGGCGCGGTGCTCGAGGGGGCGGCGACCGACTGGTCCGCCCTCCAGCTCGAGCGCCTGGGCACCAGCGAGGGAACGGCCGCGCTGGGGCTGGCGGCGTTCATGGCCGGCATGGTCGGCGGCCGGCTCGTCGGCGACGCCCTGACCGACCGGTACGGTGCCGCCGCCGTGCTCCGGTCGGGCATGGTCCTGGTGGCGGCCGGCATGGCGGCCGGCCTCGGCGTGGGCCGGCCGGTCGCGTTCCTCGCCGGGCTGACCGTGGCCGGTGCCGGGGCGAGCGTGCTGTTCCCCCTCGCCTTCTCGGCGTCGGCCCGCACCCCCGGCGTGACCCCCGGCGCCGGGGCGGCGGCGGTCTCGCTCGGCGGGCGCATCGGGTTCATCGCCGAACCGGTGGTGATCGGGCTGGTGGCCGACGCCACCACGCTGCGGACGGCGCTGTGGCTGGTCGTGGCCGTCGCCGCCGCCCTCGCCGTCGCCGCCCCGCAGGTGGTGCCCCGGTTGGTCCCGTCGCACGAGGTCGCGGCACCGACCTGAGGCCCGTCAGGCGTTCGTCCGCTTGAGCTTGTGCAGGTCCTCGAGCTCGCTGCGGGTGCTGCTGTCGCGAGGCGGGATGCCGAGGTGCTCCTTGATCTCGGTCAGGTCGAGCTGCATCTGCTCGGTGTCGGCCGCGTCCGCCTTGAACAGGACGTGCTTCATGCCGAGCAGCACGACGGCCTGCACGAGCAGCTGCAGCCACTCGCTCTGCCAGTTCTCGAACGTGGCGCTCCAGAACTGCGGCCAGAAGTCCGACATGTCGAAGGACTGGCCGTGCTCGCGCGCCTCGTTGCCGGCTTCGATCAACATGGCGACGAACTGCGCGGCCCACGACGCGAGGAACAGTCCGAGGAGCAGGTAGGCGGCCCCCCAGCGCTTCAGGTGGCTGTAATTGTCCATGCTGCGGCGCTACCCCACACGCACCGCTTCACCCGAACGGACCCGACCGGGCGCTCAGCTGGCCCAGGGCTCGGTGTCGCGCTCGAACCCGGTCGGTGGCGCGAGGTCGAGCGGCTCGAGGGCGTGGGTCTCCTCGAGGTGGATCAGGGCGTCGTAGCGGCGACCCATGACGGTGGGGACCCAGTTGCCCCACCGGTCACGGCGGGGGTCGTAGACGACGCCGATCGCGCGGTGGCCTCGACGCTCGGTGAGCCACGTGCTCGTGCGGTCGTCGCCGAAGAGGAGCAGCGAGTCGCGGCCGAGCGCCCGGTGCAGGAGGTCCTCGTGGGTCCCCTCAGGGGCCGGCGGCACCTCCACGTCGCGGTGCGGGGCGCCCCAGCTCGAACCGGCGATCACCGAGCCGCGGTGCCCGGCGAACCCGACGAGGAACACCTCGTCGTCGCCGTGTCGCTCCCTCGCCAGCTGGCCCACGTTGACCATGCCGTGGGCGGCCATGTCGGTGGCCCGGGCATCGCCGATGTGCGTGTTGTGCTCCCACACCACGGCACGACCCGTAAGCCCGTGGTGCTCCAGCAGCCGGTCGAGGGTGTCGGCCATGTGGTGGTCGCGGACGTTCCAGCTCTGCTCGTCGCCCCGCACCATGGTGCGGTAGTAGCGCTCGGCGCCGGCGAGCACGGCGGCGTTCTGCTGCGCGTCGAGCTCGGCCTCGGGCCCGCCCGGTTCGGTGCGAGCGGCCTGCTGCAGGTCGACGAGGAGGTCGACCACCTCCTCCTCGCAGTCGGTCGGCACCATCCGGGTGGCCCGGGCGTACCGCTGCGGGTCCTCGCCGTAGGGCTCGAAGCAGCGCACGGCCTCACGGGCGGCGTCGAGCGCGTCGGGCCGGTGCTCGCGGACGTGGTCGAGGACGGCGCGGAGCGAGTCCCACAGCGAGTAGACGTCGAGCCCGTAGAAGCCGACGTTCGCACCGTCGGCGTTCCGCTCCCGCAGCCACCCGAGGAACGACGCCACCTCGCGGTTGGCCCACATCCACGTCGGCCACCGCCGGAAGGCGCCGAGCGCAGCCTCGGCGTCGAGCTCGGGGTGCGCGCCCTTCGCCCAGCAGTTGATCGAGAAGCAGTCGGGCCAGTCGCCCTCGACCGCCACCAGGTCGAACGACTGCTCGACGAGGAGGCGCTTCGTGAGCTCGGCCCGCCACCGGTAGTACTCCGAGGTGCCGTGGGAGGCCTCCCCGATGAGCACGATGCGGGCGCCTCGAGCCCGCTCGACGAGCGGGTCGAGGTCGGCGCTGCTCACGAGCGGCGTCGCCAGGTCCTGGATCGTCGTGAGGTCGTCGGTCGCCATCGGGGCGCCACTACCCCCCGGTCCGAGGGCCCACCGGAACGGGCGGGGGCGCGCGTGCTCCGGGTCAGCAGCGCGGTGCGCCGGGTCAGCGGCGCCCGACCAGGGCGCGGGTCCGGCCGGCCCGGCGCCGGGCGTTGGCCGCGCCCAGGAGGCCGACGGCCACGCCGACCACCGCCCCGCCGATGCCGACGCGCTGGGAGCGCTCGGGCAGCCGGTCGTGGTTGGCGATGCCGCCGACGAGGTCGGCCAGGTCCGCGCCGCCGCTGGCGAGGAACCAGCCCGCGGTGGTCGCGTCGCCCCGCAGCCCGGCGCGCAGGAGCATGCCGCCGACCAGCGCGTCCCGGTAGCCCATCGACCGCAGGAGCAGCGAGGCGGTCGGGTTGTCGTCGGGATCCGATCCCCAGATCCGGCTGGCCGCCGTCGGCGCCACGAGGAACGAGATACCCGAGGCGCAGCGGATGGCGCCGGCCAGCACGGCGAACGGGTCGCGGGTCGGAGGGGTCGTCGAGGTCATCGGTCGCTCGGGCGTCATCGGACGAGCGCCGTCAGACGGGCGCCGGGGCGCCGAGGTAGCTGGCGGTGAGGCGGGCTCGGTCGACCGAACCCGCGAGGCCCGACCACGCCACCCGACCGAGCTCCATGAGCACCACGGTGTCCGCCAGGGCCAGGGCGCCGCCGGCCTGCTCCTCCACGAGGACCAGCGCCGAGCCGAGGTCGCGCAGCTCGGCGAGGGCCTCGAACACGGTCTCGGTCGCCATCGGGGCGAGGCCGAGCGACGGCTCGTCGGCGAGGAACACCGCCGGCGGGTCGCCGAGGGCGACGGCGAGGGCGAGCTGCTGCTGCTCGCCGCCCGAGAGGAGGCCGGCCAGCTGCGTGCGCCGATCGGCGAGGATGGGGAACCGCTCGTGGGCCGCCCGGCGAGCGGCCGGGGTGCGGAGGCGGATGGCCAGGTTGTCCTCGACCGACAGGCCGGGGAACACGCCGCGTGCCTCGGGCGCCAGGAGCAGCCCGGCTCGGGCCCGCACGTGGGGCGGCGCGTCGGTCACGTCCTGGCCGGCCAGCAGCACCCGACCGCCGGTGGCCTCGACCAGGCCCCCGGCCACCCCGCAGAGCGTCGACTTGCCGGCGCCGTTGGCGCCCAGCACGGCGACCACACCACCGGCCGGGACCGACAGGTCGACCCCGTGCAGCACCTCGACCTCGCCGTAGCCGGCGCGCACGTCGACCAGCTGCAGCGCGGCTGCTCGATCGTCGGCGGGTGCCCGGGCGGGGACGCCGTCGCCCGCAGGGACGTCACCGCTCGGGAGGTCGCCCTCGGCGGCGCGTGGTCGGGCCGGGACGCTGCCGGGCGTGGGTGGCTCGGGAGGACCTGCGAGCGGCTCGTCGGGGACGGCGGCCGGCACCGCGGCTGCGGCGGCCGGCTCGTCGGCCGTGGCGACGGTGCCGCCGTGGACCTCGGTCGACGCCGCGCTCACCGCAGCCTGGACCTCGGCCTGCTCGGCGCCCCGGCGGCCGGCGCGAGCCTGGCGCCGCTCGCGCAGCGCGTGGCCGACGTGGGCGAGGACGCCGTCGGGCTCCCTCGCCAGGCCGACGGCACCGAGGCCGAAGAGGAGCGAGGCCAGCTCCGGTTCGCCGAGCAGCTCGCGGGCCGTGTCAGGCAGCGCGCTCCACGGGGCGCCCGTCCAGTTCCCGCCGATCCCCGACAGGACGACCGGGAAGATCGAGTACACGAGGCCGGCCACGACGGCCCCGCCCGGCCGCCGGATGCCGAAGGTGACGGCGACGGCGAGCCACACCACGCCGAGCAGCGGCGGGGCGCTGGTGTTGGTGATGGGGCTGTTCACCATGGCGTAGAAGGCGCCGCCGAAGCCCGCCAAGGCCGCCGACACGGCGAAGAGGGTGAGCTTGGTGCGCACCGGGTCGACACCGGCGGTGGTGGCGGCGACCGACGACGAGCGGAGCGCGAGCACGGCGCGGCCCGACGCGGAGCGCTGGAGGTTGGACACCAGCCAGACCACCAACCCGACGAGCGCGACGAGGACGACCAGCAGCGTCCGGTCGTCGCCCAGGTCGACCGGCCCGTAGGCGGGCCGGGGCACCGACCACCCCCTCGACCCGTTGCGGACGCCCTCGAGCTGGAAGATCAGGCGGTCGCCGACGAAGGCCAGCGCGAGCGTGGCCAGCGCGAGGCTGAGCCCGCCGAGGCGCAGCGACGGGAGGGCGACCAGGACGCCGACCGCGGCCGCGGCCACCACGGCGGCGAGCGCCGCCAGCCAGAACACGAGGCGCCCGTTGCTCATCAGGATCGGCACGGTGCTCGGGAACTGGTGGTTGACCGCCCAGCCGGCGACGAACCCGCCGGTCGTGACGAACGCGGCCTGGGCCAGGTTGATCATGCCGCCCAGGCCGGTGACGACCACGAACGACAGGAAGATGAGGCTCAGCACCAGGCCGCGGTGCATGACGCCGGACCAGTAGGAGTCGGCGACCAAGAGCCCGTAGGCGAGGAACAGGGCGGTGGCGATGCCCCAGGGCAGGCGGCGCCGCCACGGCGGGAGGTCGGATCGGGGGTCGGCGGCCGGCGCGTCCTCGGCGACCGTCCCGGCGGCCCGCCCGCGACCCTGCACGAAGAACATCAGGACGAAGAGGAGGATGAACGGGACCGAGCTGCGGAAGCCGGAGATGTCGTCGAGGACGTCGGGGGCGTAGCCGGCCACCAGGTTCTGGATCACCCCGAGGGCCAGGCCGGCGACGAACGCGATCGGCACCGAGCGCAGGCGGGCGGCCACCGCGGCCGTGAACGACGTGAACACGATCATGTGGAACGTGATCGCCGACAGGTCGAACAGGGGGGCGATCAGGACACCGGCCAGGCCGGCGAGCATCGAGGTGAGGCCCCAGACGATCCGGGAGGAGCGGTCGGTGTCGATGCCACGGAGGCCGGCGAGCGAGGCCCGGTCGACGCCGGCGCGCGTCTCGAGGCCGAGGCGGGTGCGACGGAGCAGGAACCACAGGCCCCCGGCGGTGAGGGCGGCGGCGAGGAGCACCGCCAGCTGGTCCGAGCTCACCGCCACGCCGCGGGTGATCGTGTACGACTCGGGCGGCGTGGGGCCGATGCCGGGCGGGGCGACGCCGGAGTCCCCGCCGATGGCAGGGAGCCCGGCGTCGAACACCAGGTTGAGCACCTCGATGAGGAGCAGGGCGGCGGCCGGCAGCGCGATGAGCACGCCGATCGACCCCACCAGCCGCGCCGCCTCGGGCGCCGACGCGAGGCGGCGGAAGAGGGCGACGTCCAGGAGGATGCCGAGCAGCGGGGCCACCACGCCGACCGAGATCAACGCGGCCGGGACGATGGGCAGGCCCAGGCCGCCGGCGGCGTCGGGCTGGTGGAGCACGTAGTAGGTGATCGCCGTGGTGAAGGCGATCGCCCCGTGGCCCAGGTTGAAGATGCCCGACGCCTGGTAGGTGAGGACCAGGCCCGACGCCATGACGGCGTAGAGCCCGCCCGACACGGCGCCGGCGACGACCAGGCTGAGCAGCTCGATCATCGGATGCCCCCGCGCCCCGACCGGGTCGCCATCAGCCGACGGAGATGTTCTCGCCGCAGGTCAGCGGGATCGACGGGACGAACTCCCGGCCCTGGACCTGCAGGAGCGTGGCGCACGGCACCACCTGGTCGTGGTTCTCGGGCCAGGTCGACTCGCCGACCGCGCCCTCCACGGAGTACGTGAAACCCGAGTTGAGGGTCTCGAGGAACGACTCGACGGTCAGGTCCTCGCCGGTCTCCTCGAGGGCCTTCACGAACAGGTCGGTCGACCAGTAGCCCGCGACCAGCGCCAGCGAGAGCTGCTGCTCGGGCTTGACGGCCTCGACGGCCTCCAGCATCTCGGCGATGGCCGGCACCTCGGGATCGAGGCCGAACTGGGCGTTCACCCAGACGTCGTCGTAGCCGGCCTGCCCCAGGAGCAGCGGGCTGTAGGACGGGGTGATGATCATGCCCTCGTAGCCGGCGTTCTGGAGACCGGCGGCGATCTTCGTGCCGGAGAACGTGGCCTGCAGGTACACGACGTCGGGCGCCTCGCCGCCGTCGGCCTGGAGCAGCTGGGTCACGAACGGGCTCTCGTCGCCGACGACCTCCGGCGGCGTCGGCAGCACCGTCTCGCCGTAGACCACCTCGTAGCCCTTGTCCTCGGCGGAGGCGGTCAGGAGGGCGATGCCGCCGCGGGCGGCGTCGTTGTCCTCGCCGATGAAGGCGACCGTCTTGTCGGTGTCGCCCTCGAAGTGCTCCTCCAGGACGGTGCCGAGGGCGTTCGAGCCGACCTCGAGCGACGGGTTGGTGACGCAGCCGGTGATGCCGAAGGCGACCTCGTTCTCGCAGAACGCCGGGTTGGTGCCGTAGCCGAACATCGGGATGTTGTTCTCGACGACGTAGTCGCCGGCCCCGAAGGTGCCGCTCATCACCGGCAGGAGGGCGAAGACCTCCTCCTGCTCGACGAGGCGCTGGGTCAGCTCCAGGTCCTTCGTCGGCTCGTTGTTGTTGTTCTCGGCGCCGACGAACTCGATGGTGCGGCCGTTCACGCCGCCCTCGTCGTTGACCTGCTTGAGGCGGGCCTCGACGCCGACGCGGGCGTCGCCGAAGTAGAGGTCGTAGAGGACGCCGCCGACCTTGATGCTGTCGTCGGTGACGCCGCGGGTCGTGGCGGACTCCGACGACCCGCCCTCGTTCGACGCCTGGCCGGCGGGGCCGTCGTCGTCGGTGCTCTCGGAGCAGCTGACCAGCAGGAGCAGGCTCGCCGCGGCGAGGGCGGCGATGCGGGTGCGGGTGGTGGGCACGTGGGTTCCTCCGGGGAGTGCGTCGTGTGGGGCGGTTCGGGGTGGGCGGGTAGCGGTTCGGCGGCTGGCGGCTGGCGGTTCGGGGCGGGCCGGTCGGTGGCGTGGTGGATCGGTGGCGTGGTGGGTCGGTGGCGTGGTGGCGGGTCGGTCAGGCGGGGACGGTGCCGAGGTAGGCGTCGCGCACGGCGGGGTCGGCCCGGACCTCGGCGGGTGGGCCGTCGGCGATCACCCGCCCGAGGTGGAGCACCACGACGCGGTCGCAGTGCTCCATGACGAAGGCGACGTCGTGCTCGACGAGGAGGACGGCCGTGCCGAGCTCGTCGCGGGCGGCGTGGACGAGACCGGCGAAGCGCGCCGCCTCGGAGGCGTCGAGGCCGGAGGCCGGTTCGTCGAGGAGCAGCACGTCGGGCTCGTCGACGAGGGCCCGGCCGAGCTCGACCAGGCGGGCCATGCCGATGGGCAGGCTCGACGCCTGCACGTGGCGGACGGCGGCCAGGCCGCAGCGGTCGATGACGACCTCGGCGCGCTCGCGGCGCCGCACCTCGCGACGCCGCCGGGTCGGGGAACCGACGAGGTCGGCGAGGACGCCGCCGCCGCCGCCCCGCCACTCCGACGCCACGACGAGGTTCTCCTCGACGGTCAGCCAGCCGAACACCTGCACCCGCTGGAACGTCCGGCGCAGGCCCTCGCGGGCCCGGCGGTGCGGGGACCAGCGGGTGACGTCGCGGCCGTGCAGGCGCACCCGACCCGATCCGGGGATGCGGACGCCGGAGATCACGTCGAAGAGGGTGGTCTTGCCGGCGCCGTTGGCGCCGATGAGGCCGCAGATCTCCCCGGGGGCGACCTGGAGGGAGACGCCGTCGAGCGCGGCGATCCCGCCGAAGCGGACCCCGACCTCACGGAGGTCGAGGGCTGGTTGTGCCCCTTGGATGGCCACGCTTCCCCCTGAAGCAAGTCCGAT
This sequence comes from Aquihabitans sp., assembly GCA_036263575.1. Classification (GTDB taxonomy): domain Bacteria; phylum Actinomycetota; class Acidimicrobiia; order Acidimicrobiales; family Iamiaceae; genus Aquihabitans. Next base: position 9,921 of record DATAGR010000287.1, read on the forward strand.
GCGCGGCACCGTAGTAGAACGCGTTCCAGTTTGCTGCCGTACCGGCCAGTAACTTCCGGCGCCCCGTGCCGCCCTCGGTGACGCCGGGCGGCGGCCACGGAGCGGGGTCGGAGCGGGGCCCCACCCCTGGTCGTCGCGGCGGTGCGCTCGTACCTTGCGACGGGAGCGCCGCCGACGGTCGCGGCGCCGGGGGAGGAACCGACATGAGGAACGCTCTGATGCGCGCGCTCGCCGCGTGCCTGGTGCTGGGGCTGGCCGCCGGGTGCGGCGGCGGCGACGAGGATCCGCCGTCGGCCGCGGAGGCCCCGACGACGACTGCCGCCCCTGATGAGGCGGCCGCCCCCGAGGTGGCGGCCGCCCCGGAGGAGGTGTCGGCCGAGGAGGAGGAGGCCCCCAGCAGCGAGCTGCTCGAGGGCGAGGTGGTCCTGGAGGAGCCGTTCGACGACGACGGCAACGGCTGGGTCGGCACCGTGCCCGACGACCAGCTCATCGTGCCGGAGATCGACGGGGGCACGCTGACGTTCGCCGCCGCCGGCGAGGGGGGACTGGACCTGTGGGCCGACGACCTCGCCGGGGACGCCGACGAGTTCACCGACCAGCGCGTGGGCGCGACCCTCTCGGTGACCGATGGCGGTGCGGCCTCGGTGGTCTGCCGCCTGGATCCCGAGGGCGAGTTCCCGAAGCAGTACTCCTTCGCCCTGTCGAGCGCCGGCGTCTACAACATCTCGAAGTTCGACGGCACCAGCCCGGATCGGGCGTCGCTCGCGATCGCGCCGCCCGAGGTGCTGGAGCAGAGCGAGGACGACGTGCCCCTCGACGAGGTCGAGTACGAGCCGGCCTTCGACTACGAGGATGGTGCGCAGTACGAGGTGGTGGGGCAGTGCGTCGACGGCGACGACGGGGTCGAGCTGTCGATGTTCGTGGACGGCGAGCTCGTGCTGTCGGTCGTCGACGACGACGATCCGCTCGATGCCGGCATCGGTGGCGTCGGGGTCGAGCTGTCGGGCCTGGCCACCGGTGGGGAGTTCGAGCCCTACGGGGCGGCGTTCGACGACTTCGAGTTCGTGGTGGGTGCGGGATCCGGGTCGGGGTCGGGGTCGGGGTCGGGCTCGGGCTCGGGCTCGGGCTCGGAGGACGACGACGACGCCGGGGCGAGCGGCGCATCGGCCCTGCTCGCAGGCGACGGCAGCGACCTGTGCCTCCAGGACGGCGACCTCCCCGAGGGCTACCTGCCGCTCACCGGTGACGACAACGTCTCGAACGTGATGGAGCACGGCTTCGAGGACCCCGACGTCCGGGAGCTCGCCGAAGAGCACCTCGAGGCGTCGTGGATGGTGCTGCCGGAGGGCGGGGCCGGGCCGGAGGACCGCACGGCCACCTGCATCGTGCACCTCTTCGACGACGAGGACGTCACCGGCGACGTCTACGACTGGTACGTCGACACCTACGGCGAGGACAGCACGCCGTCCCCCGAGGAGGTCGACGTGCCCGCTGGGGTCCCGGGCGAGGACCCGCACGCCTACGTGACGATCGTGGCCGGCGAGCCGACGGCCGATGTCATCTTCCGCCACGCCAACGCCATCGTGCTGGTGGGGGCGAGCGGCGCCGAGGGCGACGCCGAGGCCGATGTGGTCGAGGCCGCCGCCGGTGTGGCCGAGATCGTGTTCGAGCGCCTGGAGGACGCAGGCTGATCGGTGCCTAGGGCCAGGTGCCCTCGAGGGCCCGGCCGACGCCCGTGAGCAGGCCATCGACGACGGTGCGGCTCGACGACGTGTGGCCGGCGAGGTCGGCGAGGCCGTGGAGCGCCAGGCGGAGGGCCTGCCGCAGCCGTTCGGCGTCGTCGCCCACGGCGTGGGTCTGCTCGATGAGGCGTGCGATGTCGCTGGCGACGTCGGCCATGGCGGGGGATCTCCTGGGTCGTGGGCGGACGTCGCACGATGTCGGATGCCGTCTCACCTCGTGGGGTGATATCGGTGCGCACCTCGATGGGCGGGGCCTCCCCCTCGTCGAGGTCGTCGAGGTCGTCGGGGTCGTCGGGATCCGCGGCGAGCCACGGGTCGGCGGCCGCGGCGGCGCCACGCTCGTCACCGGCGCCATCGCCCTCGCCGGTCCCGTCGCCCACGTCGGCACCGGCGCCGGATCCGCTGCCGGTCGGGTGGTGCCCGCCGTCGCCCCACGGGCCGAGCGGGCCGAGCGGGCCGAGCGGGTCGACCCCCGAGCCGGGGTGCCGGTGCACGGCGTACACCCCACGGCGGACCCGGACGGCTCGGCCGTGC
>DATAGR010000288.1:0-2912 GCA_036263575.1 Aquihabitans sp.
TCGCACGACGACATCTCCCGGCGCCGCGGCCTGGAGCTCACGACCGATCACGTCCACCAGAACCGCCGCGGCGCCGGTCTCATCGCCGAGGTGATCGAGGCCGGCGGGCTGCTCGGCTGAGCCGTCCGATCAGGTGACGGGCCAGGCGATGTCGTCGACCGCGAGCCACGGGGCGCGGGCGACGACGCTCGGCGTCGCACCGGCGAAGGTCCGTACGTCGCGGTGCAGGTGGGATTGGTCGACGTAGCCCGCCTCCGCGGCGACCTGCGCGGCGCCGATCCCGTCGGCGAGGCGGTGGGCGGCGTGGTCGAAGCGGGCCAGCATGGCGGCCCGCTTGGGGCCCATCCCGATCTGGTCGCGGAACCGGGACCAGAGCCGCTTGCGGCTCCACCCGGTGTGCGCCGTCAGGGCCTCGACGGTCAGCCGGCCATGGGCGCCGACGATCGCCCGCCAGGCGTGCACCACCTCGGGTTCGACCTCGGGGCCGGCTTGGTGGCGTGCGGCCAGCTCGGCATCGACCAGGGCGAAGCGCTCCTCCCACGAGGCGGCGGCGCAGAGGCTCGCCTCGACGCGTTCGGCCCCGTCGCCCCACAGGTCGGCGAGGTCGACGACGCCGTCCGCGAGGGCGGCGGCGGGGACACCGAGCACGGAGCGGGCGACGACCGGCGGCAGCCGCACCTGGATGCAGCGCACGCCCGACCCGTGGGCCCGGATGCGGCCGGGGGTGAGCGGGATCGCCAGGCTGCCGCGGTGGCGGCCGCCGTGGGCGTCGTCGACCCTCACGCTCCTGTCGCCCGCGTCGAGCACGAGCGTCACCGCCGGGACCGGGAGCGGCCAGAGGTCGACGGTCCCCGCCGCCGTCCGATGGTCGAACCCGGCCATGGTCACGCCGGGGACGCAGCTGGGGCGGCTCGGCACCTCGATGTCCCACAGATCGACCGGGTCCGGACCCGTCCCCGCCGTCGGCATGGGTCGAGGGTAGGTCTGCCGCCGGCTGACGCGACGGCGACATCCCTCCGCGTCAGGCGATCGGCGTCGGTGCCGTCGCTCGGAGGCCGGCGATGGCGGCGGCGAGGACCCGCTCGACGAAGTCGGGGCCGACCTCGCGGCGTTCGACGACGCGGCGGAAGGTGAACGGGCCGACGAGGATGGCGAGGGCATCGTCGAGGTCGAGGTCGGGGTCGATCTCGCCGCGGAGCTGCGCCAGGCGCAGCACGGTGAGGATCGGGCGGCGGCGCTCGGCGACGATGGCGTCGACGATGGTGGCCATGGCGGGGTCGCGCCGGCCGGCATCGATGAGCAGGGGCAGCAGGTCGTTGACCCGCTGCTCGGACTCCATCTGGTTGAAGCGCTCGAAGAGGAAGCGCAGGTCGCCCTCGAGGCCGCCGGTGTCCGGTGTGGGGTGCTCGACCACGCAGCGCTGGGCGGCCTGCGAGATCAGCGCCTCCCGGCCGCCGAAGTGGCGGTAGAGGGTCGACTTGGCCACGCCGGAGCGGGCGGCGACCTCCTCGAGGGTGAGGCCCTCGACGCCGGATTCCAGGAGCAGCTCGACGGTGGCGTCGAGCGCCGCCCGGTTCGCCTGCTCGCTCCTGGGACGTGCCACGAGGCCCGAGCGTAGCGAAACCCCCGGTCGCTTCACCTCGGACGGCCACGGGGTGCCGAATGTCACGCCGTGAGCAGGGAATCCATGCCCCAGCAGGCTCGTTGTCCCCGTACAGTTCTGATCCGCAGACGTAGCGGAACCCGCCATCGCCGACGGGACCGCAGCAGCAGGAGAGCAGCCAGTGCACGCCACCACCGAACCGGCGCCCGATCACGAGATCGCCCCCGCCATCTACCAGCGCCGCTGGAGCATCCTCGTGGTGCTCTGCCTGAGCCTGTTGATCGTCATCATCGGCAACACCAGCCTCAACGTGGCCCTGCCCACGCTGGCCCGTGAGCTGGACGCCTCCACCAGCTCGCTGCAGTGGATGGTCGACTCCTACGCCCTCGTCTTCGCCGGCCTCTTGTTCACCGCCGGCACCATCGGTGACCGCTTCGGCCGCAAGGGCGCCCTCCAGGCCGGCCTCGGCCTGTTCCTCGTCGGCGCCGCGGTGGCCAGCGTGGCCGACTCCGCTGCCACGATCATCGCCGCCCGTGCCGTCATGGGCGTGGCTGCGGCCTTCGTCATGCCGTCCACGCTCTCGATCCTCACCAACGTCTTCCCCGCCCACGAGCGGCCCAAGGCCATCGCCATCTGGGCCGGCATCGCCGGCGGTGGCGCCGCCATCGGCCCCATCGCGTCGGGCTACCTCCTGGAGCACTTCTGGTGGGGCTCGGTCTTCCTCGTGAACCTGCCCTTCATCCTCGTCGCCCTCGTGGCCGGCGCCTTCCTCGTGCCGTCGTCGAAGGACCCGGAGGAGCAGCCGCTCGACTTCCCCGGCGCCCTGCTCTCGATCGTCGGCCTCGGCAGCCTCGTCTACGGGATCATCGAGGGACCGCACGAGGGCTGGACCTCCGCCACCACGCTCGGCACCTTCGCCCTCGCCGCGGTCGCGCTCGGCGCCTTCGCCGTCCGCGAGCTCACCGCCCGCTACCCGATGCTCGATCTGCACCTGTTCAAGGACCGGCGCTTCAGCGTCGCCTCGGCCGGCATGTCGGTCACGTTCTTCGCCATGTTCGGCACGTTCTTCCTGGTGGCCCAGTACTTCCAGCTCGTGCTCGGCTACTCGCCGCTCGAGTCGGGCCTGTTCCAGCTCCCGATGGCGTTCGTCATGATGTCGATCGCCCCCAACGTGCCCCGCGCCGTGGCCCGCTTCGGCGCCGCGCGCGTGGTGCCGTTCGGCCTCGGGCTCGTGGCCCTCGGCCTGGCCGCCTTCTCCCAGGTGCAGACCGACAGCTCGCTGTGGGCGGTGTACCCGGCGATCCTCCCG
>DATAGR010000289.1:0-5740 GCA_036263575.1 Aquihabitans sp.
CTGATCATCGGCGGCTCGTTCGGGACCGAGGCCGACCCCGCCTTCGAGGGCACCAACCCGTCGCACTGGTACGTGGCGTCGTACCTGACCGTCGTGATCGCCGCCACCGGCCTGATCATGGTGCCCGTCCACCTGGCGTCGTACCGGGAGCGATCGATCCTGGTGCGCTTCGGCCTGGCCGGCTTCCCCCGCTGGTCCTTCGCCATCGCGCAGATGATCACCGGGTCGGTCGCCGTCGTCGCCTCCGCGGCCCTGCTGCTCGCCGTCGCCGCCCCCGTCTACGGGATCCCCGAGCCGACGACATGGCCTCCCCTGCTGGCGGCCGTCGCCGTCGGCACGGTGGGCTTCGTCAGCCTCGGCGTGCTGCTCGGGACGGTCCTCCCCTCGGCCCGGGCCGCCCAGGCCGTCGGGCTCCTCCTGTTCTTCCCGTCGTTCCTGCTCGGTGCCGGCGGGCCGCCGCCCGAGGTCATGGGCTCGACCATGCAGGCGGTCGCCGGCGTGCTGCCCCTGACGTGGCTCACCGATGCCGTGCGGGCCCCGTGGCTCGGCCTCGGCACGGCGACGGGGTCGCTGGCGCTCATGGCGCTCACCGCTGCGGTGGCCACCGTCGCCGCCCTGCGCCACTCGGCGACGTGACCTGCCGTCCTCCGGCGCTCGCCGTCCGGGGCGAGGACCGGTCGGACGTCGGCGTCGTACCCTGAGCGCGGTGCGAACGGTGACGGGGCACGAGCCCACCACGCCGCCGGTGCCACCGGCGTACCGGGTCGCCGCGCTGGTGGCCTTCGCCGTGATCGTCGGGCTCGGCCTCCTGCCGCCGGACGACCGGGGGCCGCTGGCGGTGGCCGGCGCCGTCGTGGCGGTGGGCGCCGCAGCACCGCTGTTCCTGCGCCCCGGGCCCCGGACCCTCGTCCTTGCGGTCCCTGCGGCCGCGGGCGTCGTCGTCGCCGTCCACGGCCGCTCGGGGAGCCTGGGCTGGTTCGGCCTGTGCCTGCTCGGCGGGTGGATCGCGCTCCTCGCCCGGCGCCCGTGGGGCCTCACGGCCCTGGGCGTCGGCCTGGCGGTATTCGCTGCGGAGTGGGCGACCGAACCCGACCCCGGCTGGGGCGCGTGGGCGACGGGCCTCGGCCTGACCGTCGGCTCGGGCCTGCTGGCCCGCCACCAGCTCGGCCTCATCGAGGAGCTGCGCCGCCTGCAGCACGACCTGGCCCAGCGATCGCGCGCCGAGGAGCGCAACCGCATCGCCCGCGACATCCACGACGTCATCGCCCACAGCCTCACCGTCTCGCTGCTGCACGTGTCGAGCGCGAGGTTGGCCGTCGAGCACGAACCCGAGGTCGCCGCTCGAGCCCTCGACGACGCCGAGCGCCTCACGCGCCAGAGCCTCATGGACGTGCGGGCGACGGTCGGGTTCCTCGGCTCCGACGGCACGGATGGCGCCACCGCGCCGCTCCCCTCCCTGGACGAGCTGCCCCGCCTCGTCGCCGACCTGCGGGCGGCGCGTGCCGAGGTCGAGCTGGAGCTGGAGGGCGACCTCGACACCCTCACCGCCACCACCGGCAGCACCGCGTACCGGATCGTGCAGGAGTCGCTCACCAACGCCAGCCGCCACGCCCGGGGCGCGCCGGTCCGGGTTCGGGTCGCCCGGCACGCCGGGCTCGTCGACGTCTCGGTCTGGAGCGGGGGCCCGCCCGGTCGAGGTGAGGGGATGGGCCTGCAGAACATGCGGGACCGGGCCGAGGCCGTCGGGGGCGTCCTCGACGCCGGTCCGGCCGAGGGTGGGTGGCTCGTGCACGCCACGCTCCCCCAGCTCGACGCCAGCCCGGCGGCGGCACGATGATCCGGGTCGCCGTCGTCGACGACCAGGAGCTCGTGCGCTCGGGCCTCCGGGGCATCCTGCGGGAGCGGTTCGGCTTCGACGTCGTGGCCGAGTGCGCGGACGGCAGCGAGGCGGTCGAGGCCGTGCGCCGGTCGGAACCCGACGTCGTGCTCATGGACGTGCGCATGCCGGTGCTCGACGGCGTCGCCGCCACCGCGCTCCTCGTCGAGGCGTTCCCGTCCTGCCCGGTGCTCGCCATGACGACCTTCGACGACGACGAGGCCCTCGCCGGCATGCTGCGGGCCGGGGCGGCCGGCTTCGTCCTCAAGGGCGCGCCCGCCGAGGAGCTCCAGCGCGCCGTCCGCTTGATCGCCGACGGCGGTGCGTGGCTCGACCCGGCCGTCACGAGGCGGGTCCTCACCGTGTACCGGACCGCCCCGGCGCCGTCGGCCTCCCCCGCACCCGATCCTGCGCTGGCCCGGCTCACCGAGCGCGAGCGGGAGGTGCTCGCCCTCGTCGGTCGCGGCCTCACGAACCAGGAGATCGCCGAGCAGCTCGTCGTGGGGGCGGGGACGGTGAAGACCCACATCAACCACGTGTTCTCGAAGCTGCACCTCCGCGACCGGGCGGCTGCGGTGATCTTCGCCTACGAGCACGACCTCGTGGGCGCCGATCCTGCGCGCCCGGCCACCCCGGACCCGGGGCGGCGCGCCCGGTAGGCGGCGGCTGCGCCGGCTCAGGCGGACAGGCGGTCGGGCACGAGGCGGGGCCGCAGCTCCGGGTCCTCGGCCAGCACCAGGAACGCCCGGGCGTCGTAGACGAGGACGTCGACGTCGCCGTCGGCGACGACGGTGGCGTTGCGGGTCCGGCCCCAGTCCAGCGTGGCCAGCTCGCCCACGACATCGCCGGGGCCCGCCGTCACGACGCCGTCATCGGTGAGCACGTTCGCCGTGCCGTCGACGATGAGGAACGCCTCGCGGCCGCGCTGGCCCTTCGTGCAGATGGCCTTGCCGGACGGGATCCGCACCAGGGTGCCCTGCCGCACGAGGCGGTCGGCGGCCGACCGGGGAAGGTCGAGGCGGCGCAGGCGCTCGGTGATGGGATCGGTGCGGCGGAACATGCACCCATCGTGCCCGTGGGCGACGCCGGCGAGACGGCCGGTCCCATGCCAGTTGCAGATGGGCCCCATCACCCAGCTGAGCCGGCTGCGCTCCCTGCGTCGACACCGATGCCCTGCTGGTCCGGGGCGCTGGCGAGCTCGACGTCTCGATCATCGGCCAGTGCGTCGCCGGTGAGCTGTTCGAGGCGGGCGAGCTGATCCCGCAGGACCGGACGCCGCTCCACCGGGGCGACGGTGAGCAGGTCCTCGATGGCGGCACGCACCCGACGGGCGACCGGCGGCGAGCCGGCACCGGCGATCCGGATCTCGTCGAAGGAGAGGTGCACGTACGCGTCCCAGTCCATCACCGGGGTGACCAGGCGGACGGTGCCGGCGTCGTCGGCGTGCCTGCCGTCGGGGAACCGGCGGCGGGCGAGCTGCCGGAGGCCGTCGTGGAGCCGGTCGATGGCCTGGATCGCGGTGGTGGGGTCCTGCAGCGGTGAGTCGGCCATCGAGCGCTCGGCGATGTCGACGAGCATCCGGAAGCCGTAGGCGACGTCCTGGTCCAGGGTCCGCTCGAGGCCCACTTCGACGGCGTCGGTCACCGCCTTCGTGTCGATCCGGTCGGCGGGCCCGCTCACGTGGAACAGCGGGGCGCCGGCGGGCACGAACGAGCCCAGCGGCACCACGAGCTCCAGGGTGCAGTCGGCCGCCCGGGCCGCGTCGACGAGGCGCCCGTGGTCGATGACGGTGATGACACCCGAGCTCGGCGCCACGATGACGTCGTCATCCGGCTGCTCCTCGCTCGCGGTCTCGGGCGGGTACTGCTCGTCCAAGAGCCGCCGCGTGTCGGACCCGACCAGCTCGATGAGGGCGGCCACGCGGAGGGACTGGCCGATGTGGTGCACGTAGAGCACCAGGACGGCGATGCTCACCAAGACCAGGATGAACGCCACGGCCACGGCGAGGCCGGGCACCCGCCCGTCGCCGCCGTAGCGCACCTCGCGCATCGCCAACATGGCGTGGGTGAAGGTCGCCACGAAGATGCCCACGGCGAACTGGCTGGGCTTGTCCCGGAGGAAGGTCTGGACGATCCGGGGCGAGAACTGGCCCATGGCCAGCTGGACGACCACCATCGTGATCGTCAGGACCAGCGCGGCCAGCGACACCATCGACGCCGCCACGGTCGACAGGATCGCCAGGGCCACATCGGGCCCGCCGGTCAGCGACCGCGGGATCAGCACGAAGTCGTAGCGCTCGTCGATGGCGATCGTCGCGAACGACAGCACCACCCCGCCGAGGACGCACACGACCGGGACGAACCACGCGCCGTTGCGCACGCTGCTCATGAACCGGAACATCCGCACGGGCAACCACTACCCCGTCGCAGCGCAGCCCGGGCGCGCGGAGGCCGAAGACGGTCGTTCTGAGGACCAGTGGCACGACCGGTGCGAGCCTCGAACCGCAGGACGACGCTGATCACGTGACCACGGACCCGATGCTCGACGATCGCCTCCGGACCATCGCGTCCTCGCTTCGAGCGGCATCTCGCGACGACGATCACGCTCGCGCCGTGGTGATCGGCCACACCTTCCAACGGGTCCTGGTCAGCCACCTCCGAGCGCGCGTCGGCGAGCGGTTGCAGCACATCGACGCCGTGCCGAACGCGGAGCTCGAGCTGGTCGTCGAGCTGCTGGCACGGACGCGGACCACCATCTCCAACGCCGCCCATGGCGTGGACTGTCGCGGAGCGGCGCAGATGGTCGCCGCGCTGACCGAGTGCTACGGCCAGCGCCTCCGGTCCCACGGATCGGTGCTGGCGAGTCGATCGGAAGGGGTGCGGTGCCGACCAGTGAGGTCGACGGGCGCGACCGGCGCAGCGGAGCGCGATCGTCGTCGCATGTCGAACCGTCACCCATCGATCGTCGGCGACCGCCCGGACCGGGCGCCGGTGGACGGGCGGAACCCCTCGTGAGACGGCCGCTCGGAACTCCCCGACCCCGCGACCTCGGGGTCGGCGTGGTCGGCGGCGTGGTCGGCACCATCGCCATGGACGTCCTCCTCTACGCCCGGTACCGCCGGGGAGGCGGCGAGGACCCCTTCTGGAGCTGGGAGTCGGCCGCCGGCGTCGTCGACTGGGAAACGGCTTCCGCGCCCGGCCAACTGGGCCAGAAGGCGACTCGACTGGTCACCCGCCGTCAACCGTCCGACGACCTCGCGCGCCCGATGACCAACGCCGTGCACTGGGCGACCGGGGCGGCGTGGGCGGCGCAGTACGCCGTGCTCGCCTCCCGGCCGACGAAGCACCCGCTCATCCGTGGGCTCGCCCTCGGGCCCGCCGTCTGGCTCGCCGGGTACGCCGTCCTCCCCCTGGCCGGCGTGTACCAGGCGATCTGGACCTACGACGCCCGCACCCTCGCCGACGACCTGTCCGCGCACGTGCTGTACGGCGTCGCGACCAGCGCCACCGTCGCGGCCCTCAACCGCCCCTAGATCGCGTGGCGCCACCCGGCGCCATGGTGTGAAGAGAGAGGAACAGACCATGGAGCTCAAGCTCGAGGTGATCGTGGTACCGGTGACCGACGTCGACCGGGCCAAGGACTTCTACGTGACCGGCCTCGCCTGCCGCGAGGACGGCGACGTGCCGGGCGACGACGGCTATCGGATCGTGCAGCTCACCCCTCCCGGATCGCCGTGCTCGATCATCTTCGGCAGCGGCATCACGTCGGCCCAGCCGGGCGCCATCGACGGGCTCGTCCTCGTGGTGGACGACCTCGACAAGGCGCGCACGGAGCTGCTGGACCGCGGTGTGCCCGTCAGCGAGG
>DATAGR010000290.1:0-2183 GCA_036263575.1 Aquihabitans sp.
GACATCGTCATCGGGCAACCCGCCCCGCTCCCGCAGCCGGACGCACCATCCGAAGGAACCGAGCCGGGCTCATCGGCCCGCTCGGCGGCCGTCGAGGTCAGGCGGGGCTGGATCCCTCGGCCGGCCGGCGCAGCTTGATGGCGCCGACCGGGCACAGCTCCGCCAGCTCCTCCAGCTCCTCCCAGGACATGTCCTGCGCGCCCGGGAGGGCGATGGCGAGCTGCTCGGGTCCTTCCTTGTAGGCGAACGCCTCTGGGGCCTCGAGCACGCACGCGCCCGAGCTCACGCACTCGTCGTGGTCCACCCACACCCGTCGCTCCACGCCGCCGAGGCTACGCAGCCCGCCTCCACCGGGCCTCACCCCGACGGGGGGACCGACGGAGCAGGTCGTCCCGAGTGGCGGAGGGTCACCCGGTCAGGCGGGTGTCGGACCCGCACGGCGGGGGTAGCGCGCGGTCGACGTCCCCCACCAGGAGAACCCCATGGCCATGCGCAAGCTCGAACAGCCCGTGAACGACGACAGCATCCGCGTCCGCCAGGTCAGCCACTACCAGTTCAGCTGGATGCCGGGGGAGGCCGGCCAGGACGGCGTCTACACGCTCCAGCTGGTGCTCGACGAGGGCGCCTGGGAGGAGGTCCTCACCCTGACCGGCGAGGACGCCGACAACCTCCAGGACCTGCTGGTCGCTGCGGACATCGTCCACTACGACGTCGGCCGCCGGGTCCTCATGTTCGGCACCACGCCCGTCGGCAGCTGAGCCGGCCGCCCGCCTCCGGGGACGACCCCGGGGGCGGGCCGGTGGTGGCGCGCTGGCGGTGCGCTTGCGCCGCTTCCAAGCGGGGTCCAAGTCCGCCGCAAGGGGTCCGGGTGACGGTGTGGGCACACCGAGCACCGAGGAGACCCCGCCATGACCACCACCACCGTCGACCCGACCACCGCCGACGTCGGCCCCGACATCACGAACTACCGCATGGTCCACCGGGCCATCCGGGCGGGCGCCCACCGCCTGGCCGACGCGGCCGCCACCATGGACCCGGCCGACCGCCGCCGGGCCCTCGCCGTCGCCCAGTGGGGCGAGGGCTACCTCGGTGAGCTGCACGCCCACCACACGATCGAGGACGACTTCTTCTTCCCCGCCCTCGTGCGGAAGGTCGACGAGGCCGGCGACCTCATCGCCCGGACCGACGCCGACCACGCCGAGATGACGGACCTGATGGCCCGCCTCGAGCCGCAGTTCGCGCTGCTGGCCAAGCGCGAGGCCGACCTCCACGTCCCCGGCGGCCTGGCCCAGACGCTCGCCCGCCTGGCGATGCTGATGGACGACCACCTCGACTTCGAGGACGCCGAGATCCTGCCGCTGTTCGCCAGCCGCTTCTCGGTCCACGAGTACGAGGCCCTCGACCAGCAGGCCCTCAAGTCGCTCGGCCTGGGCAAGCAGGCCATGTTCACCGTGCCGTTCATCGTCGCCGCGGCCTCGGCCGAGGAGCACGCCGAGATGCTGGCGGGCGCGCCGGTGCCCATGCGGGTGCTGCACCGCCTGGCCAAGCGGGGCTACGAGCGCCGCACCGCCCTGGCCTTCCCCTCCGTCGACCGGACCCTGGTCGCCGCGTGAGGCCGACCGGCGCCCGACCGGCGCCGGACCACCCCTGACCCGCTGACGGCGCACGATCGGCAAGGCAGGCCCCCGCCCCTCGGGCGGCAGGCGGCCACCGAGACGGCCGATCAGGGGGCGGTGGACCGACCGGTCGGGCCGGAGGCCGCGCACGTGACGCACCGTCGAGCGCCCGGCAGCGCCTCCAGGCGGGCCGTACCGATGGCGCCCCCGCAGCGCTCGCACGTGCCGTAGGAGCCGTCGGCGACGCCGGCGATGGCGCGGTCGAGGTCCTCGAGGTGGCGGCGCCCCGCCTCGGCCAGCGACACCACCTGGGCCCGCTCGTAGGCCGTGGTGCCGTCGGGGTCGTGCTCGTCGTCGGGCGGCTCCAGGTCCGCGGCCGCCACGATCTCGTCGAACGTGCGGGTCAGGGCCGCCACCTGCTGGGCGACCCGCTCCCGCTCGCCGCGCAGCCGTCCGAGCAGCTCGCCTCGTTCAGCGTCGGGGTCGGTGGGCGGGTCCACGGCGCCCGGTCTACCCGGCACCCGCCTACCCGGGCCCGTCCGGCCCGGGGCCCGTCCGGCCCGGGGC
>DATAGR010000291.1:0-13233 GCA_036263575.1 Aquihabitans sp.
CCGAGGCCCAGACCGTTGAACTGCCTGGTGTTCGAGGGGTCGGCCTGGGTGAACGGGTCGGCCAGGCCGGCCAGCCGCTCGGGCGGGATCCCGATGCCCCGATCGCTCACCGTGACGGTGACGGCACCATCCGAAGCCGGCTCGGCGTCCCCGTCGCCGTCGCCCACCGCACCGCCGGAGCTGTCGGAGCCGTCGGACGAACCCACGGCCGACCCCCCATCGGCGCCGCGACCAGCACCGTCGAAGACGCCGTCGACGCCGTCGCCCTCCACCACGGCGGGGGCGAAGCGGACCACCACGGGCCCGCCGTCGGGCGAGTACTTCACCGCGTTGTCGATCAGCTCGTCGACGGCCTGGTCGAACAGGGCCCGATCCACCCACGCCGTGCCGGTGCCGTCGGCGACCTCGACCTGCAGCTCGTGGCCGTCGTCGAGGCGCGGCTCCCAGCGGCCGCGCAGGGCGTCGGCCAGGTCCTCGGCCGGGGCCTCGGCTCGCACGACGTCGAGGTGGCCGGCGGCGATGGTCGCGAACGTGACCAGCTGGCGCACCACCCGCTCGAGCTGGTCGACGCCGCTGATGATCTCGGTGGCGAAGGCCTTGGTGCGGTCCTCGTCGAGGCGGCGGTCGCGCAGCATGCCGGCGTAGCCCTTGATCGGCGTCAGCGGCGTGCGCAGCTCGTGGCCGATGTTGGCGAGGATCGACGACTTGAGGTCGTCGACCTCCCGCTCGCGGCGCACGTCGCGCAGCACCAGCACCGAGCCCCCGTCGGCCCCGCCCTCGCCGAACAGCCGGCCCGACGTGACGACCACGGGCACGGTGCCGTCGCCCACCGCGAGGTCGGCCGCCATGGGCACGCCGTCGAGCAGGTCGCCGGGCTGCAGCGGGCTGGCGGTGCCGTCGAGCAGCCGCCACGAGATCGCCTCCTCGGCCGGCCGCCCGACCACCCGGTCGCGCCCGACGCCCAGCAGCTCCTCGGCGGCCCGGTTCGCCTCGATGACCACCCCGTCGCCGTCGACCGCGAGCAGCGCCTCGCCCATGCCGGCGATCACCGCCTGGAGGCGCGCCCGCACCGCGGCCTCCTCGGCGGCGACGGCGCGCAACTCGTCGGTCTTGGCCCGGATGGAGCTGGCCATCGACGTGAACGCGCCGCCGAGCACGCCGAGCTCGTCGCCGGAGCGGACGTCGACGCGCGTGTCGAGCTCGCCCGACTGCATCCGCTGGGCGGCGTGGGTCAGCTGCACCAGGCCCCGCCCGATGCGCTCGCCCACCACGATGCCGATGGCCACGGCCACCAGCGCGGCGGCCAGGGCGACGACGAAGAGCGTGCGGAACAGCGCCTCCTGGGTGTCCTCGGCGGCGTCGCTCGGCGCCATCACGACCATGGCCAGGACGGCTCGCCCGTCGGCGCCCAGCACGGGCGCAGCCGACACGAAGCGCTCATCGGTGCGCTGGCGCGGCCGCTCGCCCTCGTCCACCACCTGGCGGGCCACGGCCTCCACGCGCGCCTCGCCCAAGCCGCCCCCGGTGCGGGCCACCACCCGCGTCGGCGTGGCCAGCGCGAAGGCCAGGTCCTCGCCGCCCGACCCGAGCACGCGCAGGTAGGTGTCGTCGAGCCGCTGGGCCACCACGACGGTGCCGGCGATCAGCTGGGGCCGCCCGGCCGGCCGCACCACTACGGGCACGGCGGCGACGGCGAAGGCCTCACGACCGATCACGGCGACGCCCTGGCGCTCGGCGCCGGCCTCCTGGGCCTCCCGGACGACGGCGTCGCCGGCCAGCGCCAGGCGCGTGGCGGTGGCCAGGTCCTGCGGGGCGGCGGCCACCGGCACGCCTCCCGGCGCCATGACCACGACGGGGTCGTCGATGCCGAGCAGCTGCTCCGACGTGAGGTCGCCGAGCGCGGCGTCGAGGTCGGCCACGTCGGCCGGCGTCGAGGAGCCGCCGGCCACCCGCTGGAGCACCGCCGCCCGCTCGGCGGCCAGCACGCCCGACACCAACCGGGCCGGGCCGAGGCCGGCGCGGGCCTGAGCGGTGACGGCCTCAGCCTCCGACGACGCCCGGGCCGTGTAGCGCCGCAGCGCCTCGCCCTCGACGTTGTCCGAGACGGTGACCGACACGGCGACGGCGACCACGAGCACCACGCCGAGCACGAGCAGGGCGGCGTCGACCCCGATGCGCGCCGAGATGGCACGGCGGGCGACCGAGACGAGGGCGAGGGCGAAGCCGGTGGCGGCGACGAAGCGCAGCCCGTCGGCCACCTCGACCCGGTCGGCCTGGACGGCGCCCGCCGCCGCGAACGCGGCGAGGACGCCGAGGCCCAGCGCGATCGCGCTTCGGCGGCCGTTCCAGCGGACGAGGCCGACGGCCAGGGCCAGGCACGAGGCCACGCGCAGAGCCAGGAGCAGGGGACGATCCGGCTCGGGCACGATCAGGGCGCCGCGCAGGAACGACGCCGTCGCCAGCCCGAGGAACCCGCACGCCAGCGCCGAACGGGCCCACGAGGTCGTGCTCAGGAGGCCGCGGCGCAGGGCCGAGGCCAGGCCGGCGACGCACACGAGGAACATGGCGAACTCGGCCGCGAAGGCGAGCTGCGCCGCAGCGGCCGGGCTCACGGCCCGTCAGCCCCCCGAGCCGGAGCCGCCGGCCGGCACCTCGGGCACCGGCTCACCGCCCAGCTCCAGGAGGGCGGCCAGCGCGTCGTCGAGCGAGGCGACGCGACGCACCTCGAGGCGACCGCGCGCCGCCTCGACCGCCCCCTGGTACTCGTCGGGCGGGACGAGGAACACCCGGGCACCGGCGTCGACGGCCGCCTCGGTCTTCTGCAGCACGCCGCCCACCGGGCCGACCGAACCATCGAGCCCGATCGTGCCGGTGACGGCGACGCGCGCATCGCCGGTCAAGCTGCCGGGCGTGAGCCGGTCGAGGATGGCGAGGGTGAAGGCGAGCCCCGCCGACGGGCCGCCGACCTCGCCGGAGTCGATGTCGACCGTGATGGGGAACTCGTACTCGGGCCGGTCGTCGAGCGAGACCCCGAGCTGGGCCGCCCCCGTCTCCGGGTTCGTCGCCAGCGCCACCTCGGCGTCGCGGCGCTCGCCGGTGGCGAACGACTCGACGCCGAGGCGCACGACGTCGCCCGGCTCGCCGGCGGCGATGACGTCGACGAGGTCCTCGGACGTGTCGATGGGCTGGCCCTCGGCCTCGACGATCGTGTCGCCCGGCTGCACCACCGCGGCCACCGGGTACGTCGGGTCGAGGTCGACCACGACGGCACCGTTCGTCTTGACCTCGACCTCGTAGCCGGCCCGCTCGAGGGCGACCTTGGTGGCCTTGTCCTTCGAGTCGGTCATCAGCTGCAGGTTGAACCGGCGGTTCTCCTGCGGGCTCTGCCCGCCGGTGATCAGGTCCTCGGGCAGCACCTCGTTGGTGTCGTCGAGGAGCTTGAGGAGCGCCTGCAGGCCGGGCGGGCGGCCCGAGGACACCGAGACGGTGACGAAGAGCAGGTCGTCGTCGACGGCGTCGGCCTCGGGCACGGGGCCGTCGCCGCGCTGCGACACCTCGACCAGCGGCTCGACCGACCGGGCCTGGCCGGGCGACAGCGCCCGGTAGGGCACGGGCATGGCCAGGACCACGCCGATGCCGAAGAGGAGCGCCGCCAGCAGCGGCCCGGCCACCCACCACAGGCGCGAAAGGGGCGGCGCCGAGCGCGTCGCGACCGGGATCGGCGACGGAGGCGGCGGTGGCGGAGGGGCGGCCGGCGGGGCGGCGCCCGGCGGCGGGGCGGGTGGCAGGGTCACGTGGCCGGCAAGCCTGCCACGACCGACCGGGAGCCGGCCGGTCGGTGGCCGGAGCGGGGTGCTCCGCCCCCGCGGGCGGGTGGTCCGTGCCGGCCGGCCGCCCTCACCGAGCGGGCGACGCGGCGCGCAGCCACAGCTCGGTCAGGGTGTCGACCACGTGGTCGTCGACCACGAGCGGCCGGGGCTCGTCGAACACCAGGCCGGTGAGGGCGAACCACTCCAGCATCGACCCGAGCGCGCTCACCGCCAGCTCGATGTCGAGGCCGCCGACGTCGCCCGACACCAGCAGCTGCCGCCACCGCTCGGCCACCCGTGCGTGGAACCGGCGGCGCTGGTCCATCCAGTGCTGCTCGACCACGGGGCTGGCCAGTGCGCCCTCCAGGACCGCCCGCCAGAGCGCACCGTGACGGGCCATGGCGCGGAGGAAGTCGGCGATACGATCCCGGACCACCACGGGGTCCCGCGAGGCGCTCAGCTGCTCGGGGGGCGTGAAGGACACCTGGTACAGGTCCTCCAACACATCGGAGATGACGTGCACGAACACGTCTTCCTTGTTCCGGAAGTACAGGTAGAACGTGCCGTGCGCCGTGTCCGCCGCCGCGGTGATCGCCGCCACCGTCGCCCCGCCGTAGCCCCGCTCCGAGAACACGTCGCGAGCCGCGAGCAGCAGCTGCTGTCTCGTCGCCTCGGCGCGCGCCTGTCGATCGCTGCCGCCCATCACCGACCCCCTCTCCGCCCGTGCCGCCGGACCCGAAGCTAGCCGCCGCCGGGCACCGTCGACGCCTCGCCGCCGTGGCCGGCCACCGAGGGGACGTGGCCACCATCCGTGCGTACGTCGACGACCCCGACGGCGCCGTCCGGGCCACGGCCCTGGGCGCCCTGCAGCGCGCCGGCGACCTCCGCGCCGACGACCTCCGAGCGGCGCTGGCCGACGCCGACGCGCGCGTCCGCAGCCGGGCCGCCGAGGTGGTCGCCGAGCTGCGGGGCGGCGGTGTGGCCGCCGACGTGGCGCTGCTGCCGCTGCTCGACGACCCCGACCCCGTGGTGGTGGAGGTGGCGGCGTGGGCCAGCGGCGAGCGCGACCCCGCCGAGCCGGGCGCGGTGGACCGGCTGGCCGCCCTGGCCACCGACGCGGAGGACGCCCTGGTCCGGGAGTCGGCCGTCGCCGCCCTCGGGTCCCTCGGCGACCCCGCCGCGCTGCCCGCCGTGCTCGCCGCCACCACCGACAAGGCCACCGTGCGGCGCCGGGCGGTGCTCGCCCTCGCCCCGTTCGAGGGACCGGAGGTCGACGCCGCGCTCGAGCGGGCCCGGGGCGACCGGGACTGGCAGGTCCGCCAGGCGGCCGAGGACCTCATGGAGGCCGACGAAGGCCGCTGACACGGGCTGGGGCCGGACGCCGCCGGCTCGGTAGCTTCGCCCCATGGGTGGTGCAGCGGAGTGGATCGAGCGCGACGCAGCCGTGGTGTGGCACGGCTTCACGCAGATGGCGGCCTACGCCGACAACCGGCCCGTCATGGTCGAGCGGGGCGAGGGCCGTGAGCTGATCGACGTCGACGGCAACCGCTACCTCGACGCCATCTCCTCGCTGTGGCTGACCACCCTCGGCCACGCCGTGCCCGAGCTCGACCAGGCCGTGCGCGACCAGCTCGACAAGGTCGCCCACAGCACCCTGCTCGGCAACGGCAACCGGGTCGTGGTGGAGCTGGCCGAGGCGCTGGCCCCGAGGGTCCCGGTGGACGGACCGAGGTTCCTGTTCGCCTCCGACGGCGCCGCCGCCGTCGAGCAGGCCCTCAAGATCGCCTTCCAGTTCTGGACGAACCAGGGCGTCACCGGCCGCACCCGCTACCTGGCGTTCGGCGGGGCGTACCACGGCGACACCATCGGCTCGCTCTCGCTGGGCGACGGCGGCTTCGGCACCGACGTCTACGACCCCCTGCGGTTCCCGGTCCTGCGCGCTCCCAGCCTCGGCGAGCCGGGGGCCGTCGACGCCGCCGTGCAGCTGATCGCCGACCACGCCGCCGAGCTGGCCGCCGTGGTGCTCGAACCGCTCGTCCAGGGCGCGTCGGGCATGGCGCTGGTGCCGGCCGAGGCCGTCGCCGCGGTGGCCGCGGCCGCCGCCGAGCACGACGTCCTCGTGATCCACGACGAGGTGGCCACCGGCTTCGGCCGCACCGGCACGCTGTTCGCCACCGAGCAGTGCGGGACCCGCCCCGACCTCGTGGTCCTGGGCAAGGGGATCACCGGCGGCTACCTGCCGCTCTCGGCCACGGTCGCCAGCGAGCGGGTGTGGGCGGCGTTCCTCGGCGAGGACCTCTCGGAGCGGACGCTCTACCACGGGCACTCCTACAGCGGGAACGCCCTCGCCGCCGCGGTGGCCCTGCGCCACCTCCAGCTGATCGACGAGTTGGACGTCCTCGCCAACGTGCGAGCACGCGCCGACCAGCTCGGTGCCGCGCTGGCCGACCGCATCGCCGGCCTCGGCGCCGTCGCGGCCGTCCGCCGGTGCGGGCTCATGGCGGGCGTCGAGCTGGCCCCGCCCGCCGACGGCCTGCGCTGGGGGCGCCGCGTCTCGGCCGCCTGCGTCGAGCGGGGCGTGCTGATCCGCCCGCTCGGCGACGTCATCGTGCTCATGCCGCCGCTCACCACCACCGCCGACGAGGTCGAGCGCATCGTCGACGTCCTGGCCGAGGCGGTCGTCGAGGTGACCGAGCCCGCCGGCGCCGTCCGGTGAGCGTCGACGCCGCCCCACCGGCGGCCCAGTCGACCTCGCCGGCCGAGGCGCCGAGCGCCGACTGGTCGGCGCTGCTCGACCGGCGCCTCGACGAGATCCGCGCTGCCGGCCGCTGGCGGGCGTACCGCGACTTCGACGCCGACGGCCCGCGGGGCACGCTCACCGCCACGGGCACGCCGGTCGTGTCGTTTGCGTCGAACGACTACCTCGGCCTCACCACCCACCCGGCCGTGGTCGCAGCGGCGAAGGGCGCGCTCGACCGCTGGGGCACCGGCACCGGCGGCTCGCGCCTCATCACCGGCGCCCGGCCGGTGCACCGCGAGCTCGAGGAGGAGCTGGCGGCGTGGAAGGGCACCGAGCGGGCCGTCCTGTTCCCGAGCGGGTTCGCCGCCAACCTCGGGGTGCTGACGACCCTCGGCGCGGCCGGCACCCGGATCGTCTCCGACGCCCGCAACCACGCCTCGATCATCGACGGCACCCGCCTGGCCCGAGCCGCCGTCGTCGTCTGGGGCCACGGCGACCTCGATCAGCTCGACGCGCTGCTGGCGGCGGACGACGCGCCCACGCTCGTCGTCGCCGACACCGTCTTCTCGATGGACGGCGACGTGCTCGACGTGGCCGCCGTGGGCGACCGCTGCCGCCGCCACGGCGCCGTGCTGGTGCTCGACGAGGCCCACGCCGTGCTGGGCCCACACCCCGAGCCCGCCGCGCTGGACGGCGTCGAGGTGGTCCGCGTCGGCACGCTCTCGAAGACCCTCGGCGCGCTCGGCGGGTTCGCCGCCTGCTCCGAGCGGGTGGCCGACCTGCTGGTGAACGTGGCCCGCTCCGGCATCTTCACCACCGCGCTCAGCCCGGCCGACACCGCTGCCGCGCTGGCCGCCCTGCGCGTCCTCCGCAGCGAGGAGGGCGACGACCTCGTAGCCACCCTGCGCCGCCACGTCGACCGCCTCCGGCCCGGCCACCCGTCCCCGATCGTGCCGGTGGTCCTGGGCGACGAGCAGCTGGCCCTCGACGCCGCCGCCCGCCTCCTCGACCGCGGCCTCCTCGTCCCCGCCATCCGCCCGCCCACCGTGGCGCCCGGCACGAGCCGCCTGCGGGTGACGTTCTCGGCGGCCCATACCGACGACGAGGTCAACCGGCTCCTCGCCGCCCTGGCCGAGGTGCCCGCCCCGTCGCCGGCGCCCGCCCCGTGACCGTGGACGCTGGCGCTCGGCCCGAGCGGCTGGTCCTGGTGATCGGCACGGCCACCGACATCGGCAAGACGTGGGTCGGGGGCCAGGTTCTGGCGCGCCTCCGGGCCGCCGGCGTCACGGTCGCCGCCCGCAAGCCGGCCCAGTCCTTCGACGCCGACGACACCGGCCCCACCGACGCCGAGGTGCTGGCCGCCGCCACCGGCGAGGCGCCCGACGACGTCTGCCCGCCGCACCGGAACTACCCGATCGCCTACGCGCCGCCCATGGCCGCCGACGCCCTCGGCCGGCCGCCGCTCGCCGTCGCCGAACTGGTCGAGGAGCTGCGGTGGCCCGATCCGCCGCCGACGGTCGGCTGGCTGGAGACGGTGGGCGGGCCCCGGTCCCCCATCGCCCACGACGGCGACGCCGTCGACCTGGCCGAGCTGCTCGACCCTGACGTGGTGGTGCTGGTGGCCGACGCCGGCCTGGGCACGGTCAACTCGGTGCGAACCGCCGTCGCCCCGTTCGTCGGCCGGTCCGTGGTCGTCCTGCTCAACCGCTACGACGACGGCGACGACCTGCACCGCCGCAACCTCGACTGGCTCCGGACGCGACAGGGCCTCGACGTCGTCGTTGACGTCGAGGCCCTGGCGAACCGGCTGATCAGCGAGTGATCAGGAGTTGATGAGCTCCTCGGGGGTGACGTCGGTCGTCTTGCCCTCGAAGTCGATGACCTCGCCCACGTTCTCGAAGTAGGCGTTGTCGGCGTTGTACTGGATGAGCTGCAGGTTCTCGGCCAGGTACGGGTCGTCCTCGGACATCTTGGCGGTGACGCCCGGGATGAGCAGGCCGAGGTCCTCGGTGTCGATGGAGCGCATCGAGGCCAGCACCGACGAGCGGGACAGCTCCTCGGACTCCTCGAGCACGTGCTGGAGCAGGGCGGCCTGCGTGTAGCCGTAGGCCACGATGCCGTTCTCCGGGTCGACGTCGGCTTCGCCGAACTCCTCGAGGGTGGCCCGGTACTCGCTCATGGCCTCGTCCTCGGCGAACGCCGGGTTCTGCGGGTCCTTGATGTTCGTGGTGGCCAGCACGCCGTCGGCCGCCGGACCGGCGAGGCCCATCAGCGTCTTGGAGATGCAGGTGCCCGACACGAAGGTCGACTCACGCTGCCAGTTGCTCGCCTCCGCCTGCTGCAGGGCGTTCGGGCACGCCAGCAGGGTGGAGCCGTTGAAGAAGGCGTCGGCGCCGCCGGAGGCGAGGCTGGTCACCTGCGAGGCGACCTCGTTGGCACCCGTGGGGTACGTGGCGACGTCGGTGACGGTGATGTCGGTGCCCTCGATGGCGGCCCGGAAGCCGTCCTCGTAGGCCCTGCCGAAGTCGTCGTCCTGCACGAGCATCGCGACCTTGGCCTCGGGCTGGTTCTCCTTCAGCCAGTCGGCGTAGGCGACGGCCTCGAGGGTGTACGGCGCCAGCGTCGAGCCGACGAGCCACGGGTAGTCGGGGTTGCCCCACGCCGGCGAGCCGGTGGCGGCGAACAGGTTCGGCACGCAGTTCTCGTCGAGCACCTCGCGGATGGCGATGTTGTTGGCCGTGCCCACGACGTTGAAGACGGCGAACGCCTTCTCGCCGTTCGTGCCGACCTCCTCGTTGATGTTCTGCACCGTCTTGGAGGCGTTGTACTCGTCGTCCTTGTCGACGACCTCGATCTTGTACTTCTTGCCGGCGACCTCGACGCCGCCCTCCTGGTTGAGCTTGGCGAAGTACGCCTTGTAGCCCTTGGAGATCTGCGAGAAGGCCGCGGTGAGGCCCGACTGCGGGAACGACGACGCCAGGGTGATGGTGTCGCCCTCGATGCCGGCGGTGTCGGTGTCGGGGCAGTCGCTCAGGTCGACGCCGGCGTTCTCGCCGCCGCCGCCACCACCGCCGCCGCCACCACCGCCGTTGTCGCTGCCGCCCTCATCACGGCCGCCACCGCACGAGGCGGCGAGCAGGCAGAAGGCGAGCAGGAGGGGAGCTGCTCGAAGGGTTCGGGATCGTTGCATGCGGTGGTGCCTCCTGGGGGCGGGGATGATCCATGCTGCCACCGTTCACGGTGGCGTCAGGTGTCGGGTCAGGTTCGTTGCGGCGCGTCGCCGGGCGAGCCGGCCGGGGTCTCGCCGCCGGGGTCGCCGGGGCTGCGCTCGAGGATCGGGGGCGTGGTGCCGCCACCGCCCGAGCCGCCACCGGGGCCACCGCCCGAGCTGCCGCCGGCGCCGGGCGGGGTGGCCACCGTGCGGCGGCGAAGCCGGGCCACGATCCGGCGGTAGCCGCCGACGAGGCCGTCGGGCAGCACGTAGATGACGACCATGAGCGAGCCGCCCAGCAGGGCGGGCGCCAGGGCCTCGGTGTCCTCGAACCGCTTGCGGATGAAGACGAGGAAGGCGGCGCCCAGCAGGGGGCCGGTGATGGTGGCGGCGCCGCCGATCACGACGGCGATCAGGAACTCGATCGAGCGCTGGAAGTAGATGAGCGGGTTGGAGGCGTCGGCCACCCGGTCGACCAGCACCGACAGCGAGCCGGCCACGCCGGCGTAGGCGGCCGACAGGGCGAAGGAGGCGACCTTCACGCCGGCGACGTTCACGCCCACGGTGGAGGCGGCGACCTCCTGGTCGCGCACGGCGATCATCGAGCGCCCGGCCCGGCTGCGCATCAGGTTCGAGGCCGCCACGAACAGCAGCACCATGATGGCCAGGCAGAGGAAGTAGCGGTACTGGTCGTCGTCGAGCACATCGGGGAAGTACGACGCCACCTCGCTGCGCGACGGCTGCAGCAGCGGCACGCCGCCGGGGCCCTCCACGAACTTGGCGGTGACCCGGGGGAAGAGCACCGCCAGGCCCAGCGTGATGAGGGCGAGGTAGAGGCCCTTCACCCGCAGCGCCGGGAAGCCGATCACCACGCCGAGCGCGGCGGCCAGGATCGCGGCGATCGGGATGGTGGCCTCGATCATCCAGCCGTGGTCGACGACGAGGATCGCCGACGTGAAGGCGCCGACGCCGAAGAAGGCGCCGTGGCCGATCGACACCTGGCCGTTGAACCCGGTGAGCAGGTTGAGGCCCATGGCTGCGATGGCCAGGTAGAAGACCTGGGCGAAGAGCGTGTTGGTGTCGGGGTTGTAGTTGAACGGCAGCCACAGGGCGACGACGGTGGCGATGACGCCCGCCACCACCCGAAGCCAGGGGATGCCGGTCGAGCCGCCGGGATCGGCGGTGCCGATGGCCGTCTCGGCGCCTGCTGCCACGGGCTGCGCCATCAGACCCGCTCCACGATCGTCCGTCCGAACAGGCCGTTGGGTCGCACCAGGAGCACCACCAGGATCAGGACGAACGGCACGACGAGCTCGATCCCGTCGAGGGCGTCGACGTACTGGATCGTGAGGGAGTCGGCGATGCCGACCACCAGGCCGCCCACCACCGCGCCCAGCGGGCTGTCGAAGCCCCCGAGGGCGGCGGCGGCGAACGAGTACACGAGGATCTGCTGCATCAGGCTGGTGTCGAAGCCGCTCCCCCGCGTGGCGGCCAGCGAGCCGGCGATGGCCCCGATGCCGGCGGCCAGGGCCCAGCCGACCATGAGCATCGTGCCGGTGTTGATGCCCACCAGCCGGCTCGACTCGGGGTTCGAGGCCACGCCCCGCAGCGACAACCCGAGCTTCGTCTTCTGCAGCAGCAGGTAGAGCAGCACGCACTCGGCCACGAGCACGGCGGCGAAGCCGGCGGTGGAGTTGCGGATGCCGAGGGCGAGGTCGCCGCTCGGGAAGAAGCCCGGCATGCGCAGGGCCTCCTGGCCGGGCTTGATGAAGATCAGCTGGGCCAGGGCGTTGACGGCGAGGAACAGGCCCAGGGTCACGATGACGACGTTGAGCGGGCTGTGGGCGCCCTCGACCGGGCGGATCAGGATCCGCTCGATCAGCGCGCCGCCGATGAAGCTCACCGCGAACGACAGCAGCAGGGCCGCCCAGATCGGCACGTCCTGCTCGACGGCGATCCAGTACGTGATGAACGTGGAGAAGAGGGCGAGCTCGCCCTGGGCGAAGTTCAACAGGCCGGTCGTGCGGTAGATCAGCACGAGGGCCAGGGCGACGGAGGCGTAGATCACGCCGACGTTGATGCCGTTGAGGACCTGGTCGATGAAGAGCTCCATCAGAACCCCAGGTACGCCTTGCGGACGTCTTCGTCGGCGGCCAGCGCCGACGCCTCGCCGCTCGCCACGATGTTGCCCGTCTCGAGGACGTAACCCCGCTGCGCGATGGCCAGCGCCAGGCTCGCGTTCTGCTCCACCACCAACATGGTCAGCCCCTCGGTCCGGTTGATCTCCCCGAGTCGCTCGAAGAGGTCCTTGGTGATCAGCGGCGCCAGGCCCAGCGACGGCTCGTCGAGCAGCAGCAGGCGGGGCCGGGACATGAGCGCCCGGGCGATGGCGAGCATCTGCTGCTCGCCGCCCGACATCGACCCGGCCGCCTGGTCCCGCCGCTCCTTCAAGCGGGGGAACATGTCGTACCAGCGGTCGAGGTCGGCGCCGATGCCCTTGTCCTTCCGGGCGATGGCACCGAGGCGCAGGTTGTCGTCGACGCTCAGGTCGCCGAACGTGCCCCGCCCCTGCGGGACGAGGGCGATGCCCGAGCGGGCGATCGCCTGCGTCGCCTTCTTGTTGATCGAGGACCCGTCGAAGCTGATGTCGCCCTTGACCTTGTCGAGCATCCCGAGGATCGCTCGCAGGGTGGTGGTCTTGCCGGCGCCGTTGGCGCCCAGGATGACGGCGACCTCGCCCTCGGCCACCTCCAGGTCGAGCCCGTGCAGGACGGTGACGGGGCCGTAGCCGGCGGTGACGTCGTGGAGGCGCAGCAGCGGGGCGCTCACGCCGGGGCTCCGAGGTAGGCCTCGATCACCTTGGGGTCGTTGCGCACCTGGCTGGGCGGGCCCTCGGCGATCTTGCGGCCGAACTCCATCACCACGACGTGGTCGGAGATCGACATGACCATGGCCATGTGGTGCTCCACCAGGAGGATGGCCAGGTCGAACTGGTCCCGGATCTCCCGGATCGTCTCGCCCAGCTCGTCGACCTCGCCGTGGGTCAGGCCGTTGGCCGGCTCGTCGAGCAGGAGCAGCTTCGGGGTCGAGGCCAGGGCCCGAGCGAACTCGAGTCGCTTGAGCGTGCCGAACGGCAGGCCCACCGCCGGTCGGTCGGCCAGGTGGCCGAGCGAGAGTCGGTCGAGGATCGAGCGGCAGTCGCGGCGCAGCCGCTTCTCCTCGGCGCCGACGCCGGCCCGGACGCAGGCCCGGGCGAAGCCCACCTTGCCGTTGGTGTGGGCGCCGACCATGACGTTCTCGAGCACCGTGAGCGCCGGGAACAGGGCCAGGTTCTGGAAGGTGCGGGCCACGCCGACCCGGGCGATGCGGTGCGGGGCGAGGGCCAGCAGGTCCTGGCCGTCGAACTGGATGTGGCCGCTGTGCGGTTGGTACAGCCGGCTGACGCAGTTGAACAGCGTGGTCTTGCCCGCGCC
>DATAGR010000292.1:0-3340 GCA_036263575.1 Aquihabitans sp.
CGTCTCGCTGCTCGCCGGGTCGCTCGGCGCCCTCGTCCTGTCGCCGGGCTCGCTGACGGCGGGGGCCTCGGGCGCCATATTCGGGCTGATGGGCGCCATCTTCCTGGCCCAGCGGGCCCAGGGCATCGCCTTCCGCGACTCGCCGTTGCTCGGCGTCCTGCTCATCAACCTGTTCATCACGTTCGGCCTCGGCGGGATCTCCATCGGCGGCCACCTCGGCGGCCTGGCCGGCGGTGCCGCCGCCGGGTGGATCCTGTTCGACTACGGGCAGCGGCCCGGGATCGCCAAGCGCCTGCCGCTCGCCGCCTGCGGCGCGGTCGCCGCCCTCTGCCTCATCGGCGGCATCGCCTTCGCCGCCGGCTGGCAGCCCAGCTGAGCCTGGCGCCGGCGGATCGCCGCCCGCGAACGGCCCCGCCGCCCGACCCGCACGCGGGCGAACGGCGGGGCCGGCGAGTGCTCAGCGCTAGCGGAAGGTGATCTTCTGGTTCGAGGCGCCGGAGCTGCAGTGGGAGAGGAAGTAGTCGGGCGACTCGGCGGCTGCCAGTGCAGTGAGGCAGAAGCCGGTCGCGGTGTGGACGACCTGGGTGGGGGTGCCGGACATGGCGGCCTCCGCACCGACCGACAGCGACCACTGTTCCTCGACCGCACCAGCGGTGCAGGGCACGCTGGTCACGTGGGCGCCGAGCCGTGCCGCCCCTGTCAAGCAGTGCGTGATGCCCTTCCGGCGGATCGCAAAGGTCGGGTTCGGATCGGTTCCCATCGGGATGAGCAGCCACTGCTGGTCCGACCCGGCGTCGCACGGCTGGTGCTGGGCGATGGCGCCGGCCTGTCCTTCCGCGCACCACCTGTTCTCGCCGAACGTGGTGTCGAACCACGCGTTGCCGATGTGGAAGGTGCGAGGTCCCGAGGTCGGGCACTTGGCCCCCATCTCCTCGTCGGTCATGGGCTTGACGTTGGTGGTGATCGCCTCGACCACGGCGCCGTCGTCCGTGGCCAGGACCGGCCCGTCGACCTGGATCGGCACGTTGTGGATGTAGTGGCCGCTCCACCGGTCGTGCAGGCGGACCTGGATGATCGAGTCGACCCGCTCCATCAGCTGGACCAGGACCGGGCGGGCGACCTGGTACGGCATCAGCTGCATGCGCAGGGCGGTCGACTTCGAGTGGTTCCACTGCCACGTGCGGGCGAAGCTGGTGCTGATCTGGACGGTGAGCTTGCCGGCGAAGAGCCCGCCGAGCGTGGGTGACTCGTACTGGATCGAGGTCCCCACGGTGAGGGTGTTGGCGCCTCCTCGGGAGTCCTCCACGGCCTGGTCGATCGTGGCCTCGTTGGCGCAGGCGTAGTAGTCCTTCGCCGGCACCCCCTTCTCGTCCATGTAGCGCTCGGGGGTGCCCTGGACGGTGATGTCGCAGTTCTCGGTCATGTAGTCGCGGTCGGTGGGCGGCAGGCCGTCGATCATCCGCAGGAACGCGCCGGTGTCCTTGTCGCGGTAGACGCAGCGCTCGGCGAGCCAGCGGCGCACCTCCTGGCACGCCGGCGGGACCTCGTCCCGTCGGACCACGGCGGTCGACACGCCGACGCACCCGTTGGGGTCCGCCGGCCGGGCGGCGTCGGCGGGCGACGGTACGAGGACGAAGGCGGCGGCGGTGAGGGCGCAGAGCACGGCGGCTCGCACCCCCGATCGGATCGGGGTCGTGGACATGGGGGCCTCCTGGCGGGGTCGGGCCGAAGGGGATCGGCTCGTCCAGCTTGCCCAGCGACAGCGAAATGCAAGACAGATGTCACATCGATATGAGGAATATGCGGAATAGGCGAATAGATCAAATAGACCGGTCGCCGGGCGTGGGCCTAGCCCCGGCCGCTCTCGACCAGGGCCTTGAGCACGCGCAGGTTCCGCTTCCAGATGCGGCGCATCACGACACCGCCCACGAGCCCGCCCACCGGGCCGCCCATCCACCACGGGAAGGCCAACCGCTCCTCCCAGCTGAAGCGGGTGCGGTCGCGCCGGATGCGCGCCAGCGTGAACGACCCGACGCCGGTGACGAGGCCCTCGTGGCGCACGCCCATCTCGCGTCCGTCTCGCCAGCGGGTGATCGACATGCGGTCGGTGAGCCGGATGGGACCGACCTTGGTGACGCAGTCGAACGTGGTGCCCGTGCCGGCGCGCTGGTCGCCGCGGAAGGTGATCGACTCGGCGTCGGCCATCCAGTCGACGTGGCGCTCGATGTGGCGGACCTCGTCCCACACCCTGGCCGGGGAGGCGTTGATCACGGTGGAGACCCGGATGCGACCCATCCGCTGATCGTAGGGGCGGCCTGCGCCGGCCCGGCCCCCTCCGGCCCGGCCGCTCCGGGGGTCTTCACACCGACCCGCCAGCTAGGGTCCGGGCCACGGCGGGGGTGGGGTGCAGGGGAGCGGCGATGACCGAGGTGACCGGTGGGGGCGTACCCGGTGCCGCGACGCGCCCGGCCCCGGGCCCCGCCGTGATCCCGGGCGTGCTCGTCGCGCCACGCCGCCACGCCGTCGCCGGCCTCGTCGGGCGGCTGGCGCCCCTGGCGATGGCCGCCCTCGCCGCTGCCGCGGTGGCCGTGTCGTTCGCGCCGTGGCTGCGGACCGGTGACGCCCGACGGACCAGCCACGAGGTCGTGCGGGCTGCCGATCGCCTCGGGGTGCTCGACGCCGGCCCCCAGGCCGCGGTGTCGGTCGCGTGGGCGTTCCTCCCGCTCGTCGCGGTGTTCGCCGTGCTCGCCCTCGTGCTCGAGCGCCGCCGCCTCGCCGGCGCGCTCGCCTCGATCGTCGGCGCCCTCGCCGTCGCCCTCGCGCTCGTCCTCGAGAACGCCCGCCGATCTGCCGATTGGGGGGCGACCGCCGGTCTCGCCATCGGCTCCGCCCTCGTGGTCGCCGCCCTGGCCACCGCCCTCAGCTCCAGGAGCGAACCGTGACCGTGCCCATCGCCCCGCCGCCCCCGTCGTACTACGTCCAGGAGCGGCCCCGCCGGCCGCGCCGGCTCGTCGCCGCCCTGGTCGCGCTGGCCGTCGTGGCCGGGGGCTTCGGGATCGTGGCCCTGTCGGCCGGCGACGGCGCCGACAGCCCCGAGGCCGCGGTCGAGGCCATGTTCGACGCCATCGACCAGGAGGACGTCATCGGGGTGCTGGAGGCGCTCGACCCGACCGAGCGCGACATCCTGCGCCCCGCGATCGAGGAGACCGGCGAGGAGGCGAAGCGGGTGGAGCTGGCGTCGCCGGACCTCGACCTGCGCGAGGTGCAGGGCTTCGACCTCTCGGTGGTGGGCCTGACCTTCACCACCGAGCCCCTGGGCGACGGGATCGTGGCCGTCGAC
>DATAGR010000293.1:0-4626 GCA_036263575.1 Aquihabitans sp.
CCTACCTGTTCCACCCGCAGGACGTCCGCCTCACCGAGGAGGCCTACGAGCGGCTCAAGACGATCGGCGAGGCCACCGAGCTCGGGTCCGGCTTCCGCATCGCCATGCGGGACCTCGAGATCCGCGGCGCCGGGTCGCTGCTGGGCACCGGCCAGAGCGGTCACATCGCCGCGGTGGGCTACGACCTCTACGTGCAGATGGTCAACGAGGCCGTGCAGGAGCTCAAGGGCGAACCGGTCCGCGAGCCGGCCGAGATCAAGCTCGACCTGCCGCTCGACGCAAACCTCCCCGCCGACTACGTGCCGAAGGAGGAGCTGCGCCTGGAGGCCTACCGCCGCCTGGCCGAGGTCACCTCCCCCCAGCAGGTCGACGACATCCGCGCCGAGTGGGAGGACCGCTACGGGCCCGTGCCCGACGAGGCGTGCAAGCTGCTCGACGTCGCCCGCCTGCGCGCCGAGGCCCATCGCCTGGGCATCCGGGAGATCAACGTCACCAAGGGCCCGGCGTTCGGCGGTCCGGCCTGGACGGCACGGGTGTCGCCGCTGCACCTCAAGGCCAGCCAGGGCATCCGCCTGGCCCGGCTGTTCAAGGGCTCCGTCTACAAGGAGGACCTCGGCCAGGTCATCTTCCCGATCGCCAAGACGCCCGACCTGGCCGGCACCGTGGTCGACCTGCTGCGCGCCCTGGTGCCGCCCGAGGGCTGACCGGCTGCCTGGGGTTCAGAGGGCGACGGTGTCCCAGTAGGAGCCGTCGAGCATCGCCCGCAGGGTGGCCCGGTGGATGATCATCTCGTCGGGGTCCTCGGGGCGGACCGCCTCGCCGAAGAGGATCGACCGCTCGGTGACGCGGCGCATGATGATCCCGTGGCGCATGGCGGCGTACGCCAGGTGCCAGGTCAGGTCGCCGACGTCGCGGCCCGACGCCTCCGCGTAGGTGGCGCGGGCGTCGACTGGCCGCATCATGTCGGGGATGCCCTCGGCCCCCAGGCTCGTGGTGAGGTCCTGGAAGAAGCGGTGCAGGTAGGTCATCCAGCCGAGGTCGACCTCGGGCGGGGCCACCCCGGCCATCTCCCAGTCGAGGACGGCGACGACCTCGTGGTCGACGAACATCATGTTGCCGATGCGGGCGTCGCCCCACGAGAGCCGGGGCGGGCCGGTGTCGACGCCCTCCTTCGGCAGGTGGTCGCGCAGCCAGGTCATGCACTCGGCGAGCAGCGGCGAGGGCTCGCCGTCGGCCACGACCCACTCGTGGTAGCGCTCCCACGAGGCGAGGTGTCGCTCGAGCGACGTGGCGCCCGGCTCGTCGTACTGGAGGAAGGCCAGGTCGTGGCTCTCGGGCGTGATCTCGTGGATGCCGGCCAGGGCGGTGACGGCCGAGCGCTGCAGCTTCGCCCGCTGCTCGGGCGTCGCGTCGATGACCCAGTTCGGGTCCGGGAACGTGTACGGCAGGACGTCACGGGGCACCTCGCCGTCGATGCGCTCCATCACGAAGAACGGCGCGCCGATCACCCCGGCGTCGGCCTCGAACCAGAACGTCTCCGGGACCGGTACGTCGGTCGCGGCCGACACGAGCGACATCACGTCGAACTGCAGCCGCAGGTCGTAGGTCGGGAACACCGGGACCTTGTCGAGCTCCGGCTCGATGCGGGCGACGAACCGCCGCTCCACGGGTGCGCCGCCGTCGGCGTAGCGAGCGGTGAACAGCAGCGTCTCCGACGACATGCCGTTGCCCTCCGGCTTCACGACGTCGCACACGCTCGGGTCTGCGCCGGCCGACAGCGTCCCCGCCAGCCAGGCCTCGATCCGCCGGCCCAACTCGGCGCTGTCGCGGGTGGTGGTGGTCAGCTTCTTCGGGGACAGGCCGGTGGCCTGCACCTCCGGCGCCTGGTGCTCGCTCATGCCCCTGCTCCTGTCGTGCGCTGTCCCTCGGTCCCCGTGCTGAACGAGAACGTGTTCTCGCGCGTGCCGTTCTAGCCCAGCGTGCGCAGGCATGTCCGTGCGGTGAGCGCGCCGTGGTCGGGGGTGGCCGGCAGGTGGCCGGCAGCTCGTGACGATTCCCTCGCGCCCGGGGGCACGTAGCATCCTGTGCCCGTGGCCCGCACCCGCTCCCTCGCCCCGCGCTCGCACGCGCGCACCGCCCAGCGACCGCTTCGCCGTGCCCGCCTCGCCGGACTCGCGCTGGTGGTGCTCACGGGGGCGACGGCCTGCGGCGGCGACGGCCCCGTCGGCGGCGGCGGGGGATCGGCGACGGTCGCC
This sequence comes from Aquihabitans sp., assembly GCA_036263575.1. Classification (GTDB taxonomy): domain Bacteria; phylum Actinomycetota; class Acidimicrobiia; order Acidimicrobiales; family Iamiaceae; genus Aquihabitans. The sequence continues at coordinate 2,256 of DATAGR010000293.1, forward strand.
ACCGTCGACGGCCACGACATCTCCTTCGACGACGTCCGCGACCTCCTCCAGGCCCAGGAGCGCTTCTACGCCGAGCGCAAGGAGGAGGGCGTGCCCGAGGAGGCGGCCCAGCTCGACGAGCTGCTCGCCGGCGTGCGCGGCACCGGGCGGGACACGCTCGGGGCGGCCGGCTTCTCGTCGGCCCTCCAGGAGCTGATCACCTACCAGGCCGTCGTCGACGAGCTCGAGGAGAACGACGTCGAGATCACCGACGCCGACCGCGACGCCACGCGCGCCCAACTCGCCGAGCAGGTGGGCGGCGAGCAGGAGCTGGCCCGGCTCGACCGGGAGTACGTCGCCGCCACCGTCCGCACCCAGACCGCGCTGGCCAAGCTGCAGGAGCTCGTCGACGCCGAGCCGGCGGCCGACGGCCCCACCGAGGACGAGCTCCGGGAGCTCTACGAGCAGACCAAGGACAGCCAGCCCATCTGCCTCAACGTGATCCTGGCCGCTGACGAGGCCGGCGCCGCCGCCGCCAAGGCCCGGGTCGAGGGCGGCGAGGCGTTCGCCGACGTCGCCGCCGAGGTCTCGCAGGACCCGGGGAGCGCCGCGCAGGGCGGGTTCGTCGGCTGTGGCACGCCGGAGGTGGCGGCACAGACGTTCCCCGGCGATTACACCGACGTCGCCGTGGGCGACCTCGTCGGGCCGACCCCGACCACCGGCGGGGTGGTCCTGGTGGAGATCGAGTCCACCACCGGGCCGACGTTCGAGCAGATCCGCCCCACGCTCGAGGAGCAGCTCGCCGCCGAGGGCCCCGAGGACGCCGCCATCGACGTCCGCCTGGCCGAGATCGTGCGGGAGGCCGACGTCACCGTCGACCGCCGGTACGGCACCTGGGACCCGGGCGAGGCCGCCTCGGAGACCACGGCCGGCCGCGAGGGCGGGCTCACGCCGCCGGTCGACCCCGGCGCCGACCGGCCGACCAGCGACGTCGTCCTCGAGCCGTCGGCGCCCTGAGCGCCTCGACGAGCGACCGCCGGCCGTGAGCACCCCGCGCGTCGTCGTGGTCGGGCTCGGGCCCGGCGACCCGGACCTCGTCACGGCGGGCACGCTCGACGCCATCGCCCGCACGCCGGTGCGCTTCCTGCGCACCGCGCAGCACCCGTCGGCGTCGCTGGTGGCCGGGGCCACGACCTTCGACCACCACTACGAGGCGGCCGAGACGTTCGACGACGTGTACCGGCGGATCGTCGTCGACCTGCTGGCCGCCGCCGCCGAGCACGGCGAGGTCCTCTACGCGGTGCCGGGCTCGCCCCGCGTGCTGGAGCGCACGGTCGACCTCCTCGACGTCGAGGCTCATGCCGGCGCCGTCGACCTCCAGGTCCTCCCGGCGATGTCGTTCGTCGACCTGGCCTGGGTGCGGCTGGGCCTCGACCCGTACGAGGAGGGCGCCCGGCTGATCGACGCCCACCGCTTCGCCACCGCGGCGGCGGGGGAACGCGGCCCGCTCCTGGTGGCCCACTGCCACAACCGGCGGGTGCTCTCCGACGTGAAGCTCGCCGTCGAGGAGCCGCCCGACGAGCCGGTGGTGGTGCTGCAGCGCCTCGGCCTCCCCGACGAGTCCGTCACGTCGGTCGCGTGGGCCGACCTCGACCGGGTCGTCGAACCCGACCACCTCACGTCGCTCTACGTCCCCCGCCTGGCCGCGCCGATCGCCGGCGAATTCCAGGCCTTCGTCGAGCTCGTCGCCCGGCTGCGCGCCGAGTGCCCGTGGGACGCCGAGCAGACGCACCGCACGCTGGCCCGCCACCTCCTCGAGGAGACCTACGAGGTGCTCGAGGCCCTCGACCTGGTCGGCGACGGCGGCCCCGACACCGACCTGGCCGCCTACGCCCACCTGGAGGAGGAGCTGGGCGACCTCCTCTTCCAGATCGTCTTCCACACGACGCTGGCGACCGAGGCCGGTGCCTTCGGCCTGGCCGAGGTGGCCCGCGGCGTCCACGACAAGCTGGTGCACCGCCACCCGCACGTGTTCGGCCTCGTCGAGGTCGGCGGCGCCGACGACGTGGTCGTCAACTGGGAGGAGATCAAGAAGGCCGAGAAGGGGCGGGCGTCGGTCTTCGACGGCATCCCGGCCCACCTCCCGGCGCTCCTCTACGCGGCCAAGGTCCAGAAGAAGGCGGCAACCGTGGGCCTCGACCCCGCCGAGATCGCGCCGGCCGCCGATCGCGCCCTGGCCGACGCGTCGTCGCCGACGGCGGGGGAGGACCAGGTCGGCGCCCTGCTGCTCGCCGCCGTCGGGTTGGCCCGTGCCGTCGACGTCGACGCCGAGACCGCCCTGCGCGCCGCCGCCGGTCGCCTGCGCGACCGCGCCCGAGCCGTCGAGGTCGGA
>DATAGR010000294.1:0-2822 GCA_036263575.1 Aquihabitans sp.
CAGGACGACCCCGCCACCGACGTCGTCATGCTCTACCTGGAGTCGTTCGGCAACCCGTCGAAGTTCTCCCGGACGGCGCGCGCCCTCTCGTACCGCAAGCCCGTCGTCGCGGTGAAGGTCGGCGGTGCTGCCGCCGATCACTGGGTCGAGCCCGAGGACTGGCCGCCGGACGCCACCAGCGGGGCCCTCCTCGAGCAGACGGGCATCATCCGCGTCGACAACCTGACGCAGATGTTCCACACTGCCGGCGTGCTCGCCCACCAGCCGCTGCCCGAGGGCGACCGGGTGGCGGTGGTGACGAACTCGTGGGGCCCGGCGTGGCTGGCGGTCGACGCCCTCAAGGCGTCGGGCCTCACCCCGGCCGAGCCGGTCGACCTGTCCAACGAGGCCGAGCCGGAGCGCTTCACCGAGGCCCTCGCCGAGGTCTACGCCGACCTCGGCGTCGACGCCGTCCTGGTCATCTACGCGCCGGCGGTCACGACCCACTACAAGAAGGTCGGCGCCGCGATCCGCGAGGCCGCCCGGCGCCCGGGGGCGGTGACCACCGTCGCCTGCCTCCTCGGCCAGCACGGGCCGAGCACGCTGGCCGACGACGCCGGCCGGGTGCCGCAGTTCCCGTTCCCTGAGGAGGCCGCCCTCGCCCTCGGCCGGGTGGCCAGCTACGCCACGTGGCGGGCCCGGCCCGTCGGCACGTTCTGCGAGCTCCCCGCCGACGACCTCGCCCAGGCCTGCCAGCTCGTCGGCCGCTGGTTGTCGGAGGCCGCCGAGACCGGGCAGGTCGCCGACACGGCGCGAGCCGACGGCGGGGGCGACGGCTGGCCCGGGGCCGGCCGGCGGTGGCTGAGCCCGCTGGAGGCCGCCGAGCTGCTCGACACGGTCGGCCTGCGCCCGGTCGACCAGGCCCTCGCCGACGACGTCGAGGAGGCGGTCGGCGCGGCGCGCCGGCTGGGCTACCCCGTGGCCCTGAAGGCCTCGGGGCTCGAGCGCCTGTCGAAGACCGAGGCCGGCGGCGTGTCGCTCGACGTCCACGGCGACGACGAGGTGCGCCACGCCTACGACCGCATGTGCGAGCTGCTGGGCGACGCCATGCGCCCGGCCGTCGTCCAGTCGATGGTGCCCGAGGGGGCCGAGTGCCGGGTGGGGATCTACCGCCACCCCGTGCTGGGCGACGTGCTGACGCTCGGCCCGGGCGGCTCGGCCGCCGAGCGGGTGGCCGACCAGGTGATGCAGATCCTGCCGCTGACCGACGCCGACGCCCACCGGCTGATCGACGCCTCGGTGCTCGGTCGGGTGCTCGACGAGCAGGGCGCCGACGCCCGTCAGGCCCTCGTCGACCTGCTGCTGCGCCTGTCGGCCCTCGCCGAGGCGGTGCCCGAAATCGCGGCGGTGCGCCTCAACCCCGTGCTCGTCGTGGCCGGGTCCGCCGCCATCACCGACGCCCGGATCGGCCTGCAGCCGTTCACGCCCGACACGCGCCCGCCGGTCCGCCGCCTCTGACCACGAGGTGCGCCCGGCCGGGCGGCGGTCACGGCCCGAACCACGTCGCCAGCGCGGCCTCCAGGCCGTCGTCGGCGCCGTCCTCGCCGCCCACCCACGCGACGTGGCCGTCGGGCCGGATGAGCACGGCGCCGGGCCCCGGCACCGGCCCGACGACCGGCAGCTCCCACGGCCCGTCGTGGCGGGCGACCACCGACCGGACCCGGTTCGCCCAGGGCCCGACCTCGCGGTCGCCGACGCCGGCACCGAGGTCCAACAGGACCGGCCGGGCGTCGTGGAGCAGGGACGACGCGTGCACGGGTCCGTCGGCGGTGGCCAGCTCGAGGTCGGGCATCCGTCGCCCGAGGAGCGGGTGGCCCTCGCCGAGGTCGTAGCGCACGTCGAGGCCGGCGAGCCTGGTGGCGAGGAGGTGCCGAGGACCGTCCAGGGCCAGCACGTCGGTCACGACGTCGCGCAGCGCCTGGTGGTGGTCGTCGGGGCTGGTGAGGGCCACGGCGGCTCGGGTCAGCTGGATGGCCCGGGCGCCGACCGGGTGGCGCTCGGCGTGGTACGTGTCGAGCAGGGCATCGGGTGCGGTGCCGTGCACGACCATCGCCAGCTTCCACCCGAGGTTCACCGCGTCCTGGACGCCGACGTTGAGGCCCTGGCCGCCCTGCGGCGGGTGGATGTGCGCGGCGTCGCCGGCCAGCAGCACCCGGCCGGCGCGGTAGGCGACGGCTTGGCGGGTGGCGTCGGTGAAGCGCGAGATCGACGACGCGCGGCGGAGCCCGTGGTCGGTGCCGTAGACCGCGACCAGCGCCTCGCGCAGCTCCTCGAGGGTCGGCGGTCCGGCGTGGTCCACCTCCGCCTCGGTGAGCACGACGTGGATCGGCTCGTCGGGCGCGCGCCGCCCCATGGCGTGCTGGCCGAGGCGGTCCCGGCGGAAGCCGAGCTCGGGATCGCCGTCCACCTCGATCTCGGCGATCATCCAGCTCGTCGTGGGGTTCGAGCCGGTGAAGGCGATGCCGGCGGCCTTGCGGACCACGCTGCGGCCCCCGTCGCACCCCACGACGTACGCGGCGCGCCGCGAGCCACCGCCGGCCAGTTCGAGGTCGACCCCGGCGTCGTCCTGGGTGAGCCCGACGACCTCGCAGCTGCGGAGGATCGGGACGCCGAGGTCGCCCAGCACCCAGTCGGCGAGGATCCGCTCGATGTCCCGCTGCCAGAGCGCGAGGCCGTGGTTGCGGCGGGTCGGCACGTCGCTGATGTCGAGCGGGATCGTGCCGAACCCCTGCACCTGCATGGCCTGGCCCGCCGAGAGGAACCGCTCGGCGACGCCCCGCTGG
>DATAGR010000295.1:0-2257 GCA_036263575.1 Aquihabitans sp.
GCGGTGAGCGAGGCGCGCCGGGGTTCGTGCCGGACGATGTCGAGCGCCTGCACGGCGGCGTCGTCGTCGGGGTCGTCGAGGTTGGCGGTGGCGGGCACGACCTGCTCGCGCAGGGCGAGGATCGTGAACACCGACTCCAGCGCTCCGGCGGCACCGAGCAGGTGACCGGTCTGGCTCTTCGTGGCGCTCACCAGCGCGTGCTCGCCGATCGAGCTGCGGATCGCCGCGGCCTCGGCGGTGTCGCCGACCGGCGTCGACGTGGCGTGCGCGTTGACGTGCCCGATGTCGCTCGCGGAGAGGTCCGCGTCGCGCAACGCGGCGGCGATCGCCCGGGCCGCCCCCTCGCCCTCCGGGTGCGGGGCGACCAGGTCGTAGCCGTCGGCGGTCGCGCCGGCGCCGGCGAGCCGGGCGTGCACCCGGGCCCCGCGCGCCTGTGCGGCGTCGGCCCGCTCGAGCACCAGGGCCGCGGCACCCTCGCCCAGGACGAAGCCGTCGCGGGCCTTGTCGAACGGGCGGGAGGCGCGCTCGGGCTCGTCGTTGCGGGTGCTCATCGCCCGCATGGCGGCGAAGCCGGCCATGGGCAGCGGGTGCACGCAGGCCTCGGTGCCACCGACGAGGACCATGTCGGCGCGGTCGAAGCGCAGCAGGTCCAGGCCCCAGCGGATGGCCTCGGCGCCCGACGCGCATGCGCTGACCGGCGCGTGCACGCCGCCCTTGGCGCCGATCGCCAGGCCGACGGCGGCGGCCGGGCCGTTGGGCATGAGCATCGGGATGGTGAAGGGGGAGACCCGCTTGGGGCCCTTGGCCTCCAGCACGTCGTCCTGGCCGAGCAGGGTCAGCGCGCCGCCGATGCCGGTGCCGATGACCACGGCGATCCGCAGCGGGTCCACGCCCGCGTCGGCTCCGCCGGCGTCGCGCCAGGCCTCCTCGGCGGCGATGACCGCGACCTGCTGGCTGCGGTCGAGGCGCCGGGCCCGCACCCGGTCGATCTGCTCGGCGGGGTCGGCGGCCAGCCGGGCGACCAGCTGGGCCGGGAAGTCGGCGATCCAGTCGTCGGTGATCCGGCTGACCCCGGACCGCCCGGCCAGCAGGGCGTCCCAGGTGGTGGACACGTCCGCACCGAGGGGCGTGGTGGCCCCGAGACCGGTGACGACGACGTCAGGTGCGGGCGTGCTCATGGGTTCCTCCTGGAACTACGGCCGGGCGGCCCGGTGACGGGCTGGAACATCCCCGTGGCCCCGTCGCGGGGGCCTCCGTGGTGCGGCCCCCCTCGAAGGGGCCTCCGTGGTGCGGCCCCGTCGCCGGGGCCCATCTCGTGCGGCCCCGTCGCAGGGGCCACGTGGTCTGGCCCCGTCGCAGGGTCCCGCGCCGAGCGGAGCGAGGCGTGGGGGGCGACGGGGTCCTCTTACTGGTTCTTCTCGATGTAGGAGATGGCGTCGCCGACGGTCTTGATGTTGCCCAGCTCGTCGTCGGGGATGGCGACGCCGAACTTGTCCTCGACGGCGGTCGCGATCTCGACCATCGACAGGGAGTCGACGTCGAGGTCGTCGGTGAACGACTTCTCGGGGGTGGCGTCCGCGGGCGTGACGCCGGCGACCTCCTCCAGGATCTCGGCCAGACCGTTCTGGATTTCCTCGCGGCTCACGCTCGGGTCCTCTCTGTTGGGTGCAGTGCAGGCAGGCGGGCGGGCCGCCGGCCTCCGGGACACGGCGTCCCGGGGCTGTGGGGGGTGGTGCGTCGGGCGGTGCCGGATCGGGTGGCGCTCACGGCAGGACGACGACCTGCCCGGCGAAGGTCAGGCCCGCGCCGTAGCCGAGCAGCAGGGCGGTGTCGCCGCTCTTGGCCTCGCCGCTCTCCATGAGCGCCCCGAGCGCCAGGGGCACCGAGGCCGAGGACGTGTTGCCGGCCTGGACGATGTCGCGGGCGATGACCGTGCTCTCGGGCAGCTTGAGCCGCTTGGCCATCAGCTCGATGATCCGCAGGTTGGCCTGGTGGGGCGCGAAGACGTCGATGTCCTCGGGGCCGACGCCGGCCCGCCGCATCGCCTCCTCGAGCGTCGCGGTGAGCTTGGTCGTGGCCCAGCGGTAGACCGCCTGGCCGGCCATGCTCATGCCCTGCTCGCCCTCGGGCACGGCGATGGCCTCGTGCAGGTCGCCGTCGCTGCCCCACACGACCGGACCGATGGCCGGCTCGTCGGCCGGGCCCACGACGGCCGCTCCGGCGCCGTCGGCGAAGATCACCGCGGTCGTGCGGTCGT
>DATAGR010000296.1:0-2240 GCA_036263575.1 Aquihabitans sp.
GCGCACCCCTGATAAGGGTGAGGTCGCTGGTTCGATTCCAGCTAGCCCCACGACGCCTGTCCCCGTGCCCAGGAGCTGAGATGACGTTGATCCGCCGAGCGCTGGTGGCCGTCGGACTCGCCGGGGGCATCGCCGCCGTGCTGCGGATCCGTGGCTCGGGCGGCACACCGCCCCAGCGCGGTGGGTGGCGGGAGCTGTCCCCCGACGAGCTGCGCTGATGCGGGTGGCCGTGGTCGGCCTCGGCGCCGTCGGCACCCGGGCCGCACGACAGCTCGCGTCCACCGACGCCGTGACCGAGCTCGCCCTACGAGACGACCGCCGGCCTCGGATCGAGGAGGTGGCGTCGTCGCTCGGGCCCAAGGCCCGCATCGAGCTGGGCCCCTACGCCTCGGCCCCGGAGGCCGACGTGGTGGTCCTCGCCACCCCGGCCGGCGAGCAGGTGGACCTGGCTCGCACCCTCGTCGCCCGCGGGACGCCGGTCGTCAGCACGTCGGACGCCATCGACGACGTCGCCGCCCTGCTGGACCTCGGCCCGGAGGCCGACGCCCGGGGCGTCCCGCTCGTCGTCGGCGCCGCGTTCTCGCCCGGGCTGACCTGCGTGCTGGCCCGCTTCGCCGCCGACCAGCTCGACACCGTCGACGAGATCCACGTCTCGCGCCTCGGCACCGGCGGCCCGGCCTGCGCCCGCCAGCACCACCGGTCGCTGCGCGGCGTGGCCATCGACTGGCGCGACGGTGGGTGGCAGCGGCGCCCGGCGGGCTCGGGTCGTGAGCTCAGCTGGTTCCCGGATCCGATCGGCGCCGCCGACTGCTACCGGGCCGCCCTGCCCGACGCGCTCCTCCTGGTCCCGGCCTTCCGAGGCGTGGGCCGGGTCACGGCGCGCCTGGCCGCCACCCGGCGCGACCGCCTGACCTCGCCGCTGCCGATGCTGCGTCGCCCCCACCCCGAGGCCGGGCTGGGCGCGGTGCGGGTGGAGGTGCGCGGCCGCGCCGACGACGGCATCCGCGTCGAGATCCTCGGCGCCATGGACCGCCCCGGGGTCGCCGGTGGCGCCGTCGCCGCCCTGGCCGCGGTGGAGCTGGGGGCCGGGCGTGCCCGCCGGGTGGGCGCCGGTGGCCTCGCCGAGCTGGTGGAGGCCAAGCCGTTCCTCGCCGAGCTGGGGCGACGGGGCGTCAAAGCCGCCCGCTTCGGCTGAGGCGCTCCGACCCACGTGGAGCCCGCTTCGGGCACCGATGGTGCCTCGAACCGCGGTCGGTGGCCGCATACCACGCCGTGCACCACGCTCCGTGGCAATGGGTTAGGCCGTCCGACTCATTTGGCGGGAATGGGCTCGTGGCGGCCGTGATATCGCTCAAGTCGCCTCGTTGAAGGTCCGAAACCTGGAGCACCCCACTGGACGGGGTTCGACGAGAAGAGGGCGATGATGCGAGCAGGGACCGATCCGACGACCCAGGAGCTGATCGAGCAGCACCTGCCGCTGGTGCGGCACGTGGTGTTCCAGGTGGCGGTGAACTTCCCCCGCCACGTGGACCGGGAGGAGCTGGCCACCGCCGGCGCCCTCGGCCTGGTCGAGGCGGCTCGCCGCTACGACGCCGAGCGCGGGGTGCCGTTCGACCGCTTCGCCGCCCAGCGCATCCGGGGCGCGATCCTCGATGCCGTCCGGGCCGCCGACTGGGCGCCCCGCTCGGTGCGCAACCTGGCCCGCCGCCTCGAGTCGATCGAGCAGCGCCTGGCCAGCAACCTCGGCCGCATGCCGTCGCCCGAGGAGACCGCCGAGGCCCTCGGTGTCAGCCAGGAGGAGCTCCGCCGCCTCCAGGACAAGATGTTCCGCTCTGTCGTGCTCGCCCTCGAGTACGACGTGAACGACGGCGAGGAGGACCTGACCCTGGTCGAGGTCCTCACCGACGACAGCACGCTCGAGCCCAGCGAGGAGCTCGAGAACCGTGAGCTGCACGCCTACCTGCGCGACGCGGTGCACCTGCTCCCCGAGCGCCACCGCATCGTCGTGGTCGGCTACTTCCTCGAGGGTCGCAAGTCCCAGGACCTGGCGACGTTCCTCGGCGTGACCGAGTCCCGCATCTCGCAGCTGCGCTCGGAGGCGCTGGAGATGCTGAAGGAGGGCATCACCGCCCAGTACGGCAACGACGTCGAGGATGTCGTGGCCGAGCCGCACGGCCGGGTCGCTCGCCGGAAGGCCACCTACGCCTCGGCGATCGCCGAGGCCTCGCACTGGCACGATC
>DATAGR010000297.1:0-4508 GCA_036263575.1 Aquihabitans sp.
CGTGCTCGGAGGCGAGGCGGTGCTTCACCGACTCCCTCGCCAGCATCGTGTTCACGGTGACGTGCTTGCCCACGTCGCGGAGGAAGTCGAGGAGGCGGACCTCGGCGGTCCACTCGCGGTTGTCGACCAGGACGACCTCGCCGTCCTCGCCGGCCTCCCCGGTCGTGACGCCGAGGACGCGGCCGATCTGGGCGCCGATGGCGGCCACGTTGCGCTCGAGGGTCGCCTGGTCGAGCAGGTTCCGCTCCTCGGATCGGCCACTGGGGTCGCCCACCATGCCGGTGGCGCCGCCGGCGAGGGCCACCGGGCGGTGGCCGGCCTCCTGGAACCGGCGCAGCACCAGCAGGCCCAGCAGGTTGCCGACGTGGAGGCTGTCGGCCGTGGGGTCGCAGCCGTAGTACAGCGTGATCGGCCCCTCGGCGAGCCGGGCGGCGAGGCCCTCGCGGTCGGTGCAGTCCTGCACCAGGCCACGGGCCTCCAGGTCGTCGAGCACGCGGGCGTCGGTCATGGCCCCATGGTCACCCGCCCGGACGAGGCGGACCAAACGGTTCGAGGCTCGGGCTCGGGCAGGTGCCCCGCACGGGCGCCCCGCGGCCTCGCCGGCGGTTTGGACCCGGCGACCCCCGCCGCGGGAGGCTGGCGCGATGCCCACGACGTCCGCACCGGCTCCCGAGGTCGACGAGCCGTTGGCGCTGCCGTCGCGGGTGGGCCGCACGCTGGCCGTCATCGCCGCGCTGGCGATGATCCTCTTCTGGATCTGGATCTTCGCCGGCGGGCCCCGCAAGGCGAACGCCGACCGGCTCGACGACCGCGCCTACGTCGAGCGCACCGAGCAGCGCTGCCAGCGGCTCCTCACCGACCTCGACGAGCTGCCCGCCGCCGGCGAGGCGACCAGCGCGGCCGAGCGGGCGGACGTGCTCGACCGGGCGAACGTCCTGGTCGCCGCCATGGTCGACGACATCCAGGCCGACGCCCCCACGACCGGCGACGACGGCGAGAGCCTGCGTGGGTGGTTCGCCGACTGGCGCGCCTACGTCGCCGACCGCGAGGCCTACGCCGAGCGCCTCCGCGCCGACCCGGACGCCCGGCTGCTCGTGACCGAGAACCCGGAGCTCAAGGACTCGGTCGACCGCACCATCAAGATCTTCGCCGACGTCAACGACATGCCGGACTGCGCCACGCCCGGCGACGTGGGCTGAGAACCGCTCAGCCCACCAGGCGGGGCGCCAGGCCCAGGCCGCGGTCCACGAGGCGGCGGGTGCTGTCGTCGACGGCGGGCTCCAGCTCGTCGAGGCCGGCGGCGTCGATCCAGCGCAGGGCGAGGGACTCCTCGTTGGCCTCCTCGCGGGCGCCGGCCGGGGCCACCACCAGGTAGCGCACGTCGAGGTGGAGGTGGGGCTCGGCGTCCGGGGGCGAGACCAGGTGGACGTCGACGTCGATGGCCGGCACCGCGACCCGCAGGCCCTCGATGCCGGTCTCCTCGGTGGCCTCACGGAGGGCGACGGCGGCAAGGTTGGCGTTGCCGTCGGCGTGCCCGCCCGGTTGGAACCAGCGGCCGAGCTTGCGGTGGAGCATGAGCAGCGTGCAGCGACCGTCGGCGTCCACGACCAGGGCCGAGCCGGTGAGGTGGCCCTCGACGCAGGACCGCTCGGCGGCGTCGGGGTGGTCGAGGAAGAAGTCGAGCACGGCGTCGCGGTGGCGGGCGGCCTGCTCGCCGTCGACGACGGCGGCCTGGAGCTGGTGCACGGCGACGCCGAGGTGGTCGGCGGGCTCCAGGCGGGGGTCGTCGGGGTCGAGCAGCTCGAGCGTGGTCACGGTGCCTGCCTATCCGATCGACGGCACGCCACCCCCGTCGCAGTCGGCGGTCGGCGGTCGGCGGTCGGAGGTCGGCGGTCGGCGGACCTCACCAGGGGCGGGAGCGGTTGGGGTCGCCGGGGACGCTGAAGCGCCAGGGTGCCTCGGTGCCGACCGAGATGCCGACGCGGGGGCCGACCACCGGCATCGCAGGAGGCGGCATGCCGTCGTCGACGATCCGCGGCCCGGGTCCCCGCACGAGATCGGTGCCGTCCAGGGCGCCGTCGATGCCGAGCGCCTGGCAGAGCTTGGCCGGGCCGTTGGCCAGGTCCTCGTCGCGCCGGGCGGCGGGGCGGGCGGCGCGCATGGCCGCCACGCCCCGGAGCGGCGCGAGCGCCCGCAGCAGCACGGCCCCTGCCACCCCGTCCTCGGAGGTGACGGCGTTGGCGCACCAGTGCATGCCGTAGCTGAAGTACACGTAGAGGTGGCCGGGTGGGCCGAACATCACGGCCGTGCGCGGCGTCGGCCCCCGGTACGCGTGGCTGGCCGGGTCGTCCTCGCCCCGGTACGCCTCGACCTCCACGATCCGGCCGGCTCGGCGGCCGTGCACGAGCACCTTGTTGAGGAGCTCGGGGGCGACCTCCAGCGGGTCCCGTCGGTAGAAGGCGCGCGGCAGGCGGCGGGCCGGCCCGGTACCGGCAGGTCGGGGCGGCACCTCAGGCGGGCAGGCCCGAGCCCGGTGTCGCCCACCAGAGGTGACCGGCCCCCGATGCCGTGAGCCGGCCCTCGCCGGGCGGCACGAAGGCGGCATGCCCGTGGTCGAGCACCAGCGCGCCGGCGGAGCTGCGGACCTCGACGGCACCGCCCGTGGCGAGCAGCAACGAGGGCCCGGCCACGTCGACCGGACGGTGGTCGGCGGACGGCTCGAGGTGCACGAGCCCGAAGGCCTCCTCGCCGGCGTCGTAGGCGACCACGCCGTCGGTCACGGCCCGGCGGGCGGGACGCCGCGGGACGCCGGGCTCGAACCGCAGGACCGAGAGGAGCTCGTCGACGTCGATGTGCTTGGACGTCAGGCCGCCCCGGAGCACGTTGTCGGACGCGGCCATGATCTCGACGCCGGTGCCGAACAGGTAGGCGTGGAGGTTCCCGGCAGGGAGGTGCACGGCATCGCCCGGCGCCAGGCGCACGACCTCGAGCAGCAGGGGCGCCAGGCAGGTGGGGTCGCCGGGGTGCTCGGCGGCCAGGCGGCGCACCCAAGCCACCTCGCTGGACCGGTCGTCGGGGTCGGCGCCCCGAACGGCGGCCTCGATGGCGGTCGCCAGGGCGTGGCGGTCGTGGCCGGGCAGGTGCAGCAGCCACGCCAGCGCGCTCCGCAGGGCGCGGGGACCGCCCTCGGCGAGGGTGGCGTGCAGCGGCTCCAGGGCCGGGATCTCGAGGGCGGCGACGAGGGCGGCGGCCACCGCGGGCTCGCGGAAGCCGCACAGCGCCCACGTGTCGACCAGCGCGACCAGGGCCTCCGGCTTCGCCGACGCGTCGCGGTAGGTCCGGTCCGGGGCGTCGAGGGCCACGCCGGCGGCCTCCTCGCGTGCGAAGCCGGCCTCGGCCTCGTCGGGCGACGGGTGGGCCTGGAGCGACAGCGACGACCCGATCGCCAGCACCTTGAGGAGGAACGGCAGGGCGGTGTGGCCGGCGGCCGCCAGCTCCGGTCCGAGCCACCGAGCAGGGTCGGTGGCGATGACGTCGGCGAGGCTCCGGCCCTCGGGGTCGTCGACGACCATCGAGGGCGCCTTGGGGTGCGTGCCGACCCACAGCTCGGCCTCCGGGCCGCCCGAGGGCGCCGTGCCCACCACCGGTCCCAGGCCGTCGACCGGCCCCCAGTCGTAGGGCTGGACGGGGTTGCGGAGCAGGAGCATCGGCGGCCGAGCCTAGGGAGCGAGCGGCGGCGCACGCGGGACGTCCGGGGCACCACCCGCACGGTCCCGAGCGGCCGGCGCGCCGGCCGGGGTCAGCCGGGCACGGAGGCCAGCTGGTCGCGGAGGACCTGCGGCACCGGGATCGACGTCTTCGTGCCCGGTTCGATCGTCACGTAGGTGATGGTGGCGGTGAAGACGGGTCGGCCCTGGACCGTGCCGCGGTAGGCGACGTCGAACGACTTCGTGCCCCACCGGGCGATGCCGCAGTCGACGTCGAGGGTGTCGCCGTAGCCGGCCGAGCCCTGCCACGACAGCTCGACGTGGACGAGCATCCAGTCGATGGCGTCGTCGACGCCGGTCCACCCGATGGCCCGCTCCATCCAGGCGGCGCAGGCGATGTCGCAGAAGGCGAGGTAGTGGGCGTTGAAGACGACGTTCTGGAGGTCGACCTCCTGGTAGCGCACCTTGAGCGGCTCGCGGTGGGGCCAGGGCCGGCCGTCACCCGTGTCGCCCGCTGCGGGCGCGGTCGCCGCATTCGGCTCCGGCTCAGGCATCCTCCACCCGGGCCCGGTCGGCGGCGAGGCGGGCGTCGAGCCGCTCGAGCTGGTCGGCCACGGCCTCCGGCCCGGCCCCGCCACGGGTCGTGCGCCGGGTGACCGACACGCCGGGCTCCAGGAGGGCGGCGGCTTCGGGGCCGAGCTGCGGGTGGGCGGCGACGAGGTCGGCCATGGCGCCCTCGCCGTCGAGGGCCCGGCGCACGACCTCCCCCACCACGGCGTGGGCGTCGCGGAACGGCACGCC
>DATAGR010000298.1:0-6366 GCA_036263575.1 Aquihabitans sp.
CGCAGATGCCGGTGATGATCTCGACGGTGCACTCGAACAGCTCGTGCTTGGCCTTGGGGTGTTCACCGCGGGGGTGGCCCTCCCCCAGCTCGGCCAGCATCTCGCTGGCGGCCGAGGCCAGGGCACCGGTCTGCGCGTCGACGACCTCCAGCTCCACCTCGATGCCGAGGCTCGGCCCCGGTGAGCTGTTGAAGTCGATGTGCACGCGCGTGGCTCCCGTGGTGGCGGCCCTCCCCCGACCGCAGGAGGCTACCGCCGCCCTACCCGCCCGCCGTGGTGGCGCACCTGCGCCCGGAGCGGGCCCGGATCAGCCGAAGAGGCCGGGCGGCGGCGCGTCGCCGAGCGAGCGCGGCGGCGGGTTCCGCCCGATGTGGGCCCAGGCGGCCGGCGTGGCCACCCGGCCTCGTGGGGTTCGCATGAGCAGGCCCTCGCGGATCAGGAACGGCTCGTAGACGTCCTCGACGGTCTCGGTGGGCTCGGCCACGCTGATCGCCAGGGTGGACAGGCCGACGGGACCGCCCCCGAAGCGCTCGCACAGGGCCACCAGCAGGGCCCGGTCGACCTTGTCGAGCCCGCGCTCGTCGACGCCGAACACCCGAAGGCCCTCGCGCGCCGCCGCAGCGTCGACGATGCCGTCGCCCCGCACCTCGGCGAAGTCGCGCACCCGCCGAAGGAGGCGGTTGGCGATGCGGGGGGTGCCGCGCGCCCGGCGGGCGATCTCGGCGGCGCCCCGCTCGTCGACCCGGACGTCCAGGATGCCGGCGGCCCGGGTGACGATCGACTCGAGGTCCGACGGCTCGTAGTAGTCGAGCCGGGCCACCAGCCCGAAGCGATCCCGCAGGGGGCCGGTGATGAGGCCGGTGCGGGTGGTGGCGCCGACGAGCGTGAAGCGGGGGACGTCCATGCGGATCGAGCGCGCCGCCGGGCCCTTGCCCAACACGATGTCGAGCTGGAAGTCCTCGATCGCCGGGTACAGGACCTCCTCCACGGCGCGCGACAGGCGGTGGATCTCGTCGATGAACAAGACGTCGCCCTCGGCCAGCTGCGAGAGGATCGAGGCGAGGTCGCCGCCGCGCTCGAGCGCCGGGCCCGACGTGACGTGGATCCCGGCCTCCATCTCGCCGGCGACGATCGTGGCCAGCGTCGTCTTGCCGAGGCCCGGCGGTCCAGCGAAGAGCAGGTGGTCGGCGGCCTGGCCGCGCCGGCGGGCCGCCTCCAAGATGATCGAGAGGTGCTCCTTCAGCTCGGCCTGGCCGACGAAGTCCTCGAGGGTGCGCGGCCGGAGGCTGACCTCGTCGGACAGCTCGGCCGGCTCGAGCGGTTCGGGGGTGAGGAGCTCGTCGCGCACGGTCAGGCCATCCTGGCGGACCGGCCGGGACGGGGCGCGAACGCCCGGGCTCGAGCAGGCGAGGCGGTCAACGGGCGCCCGCGAGGCGGCGCAGCGCCTCCTTGAGGAGGGCGCCGGCATCGGCGTCGGGCAGCTCGCGCGTGGCCTCGGCGATCTCCTCTGGCGTGTAGCCGAGGCCGGCCAGGGCGTCGCGCACGTCGGCGCGCGCCGACGGCGAGGCGCCGGCGTCGGCGTCGCCGTCGAGCCCGGCCGGCGGGCCGTCGCCGAGCGGCACGTCGAGGCGGGTCTTGAGCTCGATCAGCAGGCGGGCCGCCGTCTTCTTGCCGACGCCGGGCACCAGGCACAGGGCGGCGACGTCGTCGTCGGCCAGCACCCGGGCCAGGTTGGCCGGCGGGTGCACCGAGAGGATGGCGAGCGCCAGGGACGGGCCGACGCCGTGGGCGCCGAGCAACGCCTCGAAGGCGTCCCGCTCGCCCTTCGACGCGAAGCCGAAGAGGGTGTCGGCGTCCTCGCGCACGTGGTGGTGGGTCCACACGAACACCTCGGCCTGGAGGTCGCCCAGGCGAGCGGCGGTGACCAGCCCGGCCTGCACCCGGTACCCCACACCCTGCACCTCGACGAGGATCTCGCCCGTGATCGAGCGGTCGAGCAGCGTGCCCCGCAGCGAACCGATCACGGCCGCCGCCCCCCGGTGGCGGCCGCGACCCGGGCCCGGGCCGGCGCGTGGGCCAGGTGGCACAGGGCCAGGGCGGCGGCGTCGGCTGCGTCGGCGGGCTTGGGCGGCGTGGCCAGCCCCAGGAGACGTTGGACCATGGACTGCACCTGCACCTTGTCGGCGGCGCCGTCGCCGGCCACCGCGAGCTTGACCTCGTTGGGCGTGTACTGGACGACGGCGCACCCGGCACCGACCGCCTCGGCCATGGCCAGGCCGCTGGCCTGCCCGACCGACATCGCCGTGCGCACGTTGTTCTGGAAGAACACCCGCTCCACGGCCACGACGTCGGGCCGCAGCTCGACGAGTAGGGCCCGCAGCTCCACCTGGAGCTCGGCCAACCGATCCGGGAGGTCGTCGGCCGGCGACGTGCGGATCACGCCGATGGCCCGGGCCCGGGGACCCGAGGGCGTGGCCAGGACCGCGCCGTACCCGCAGCGCGACAACCCCGGATCGATCCCCAGCACGAACACCTGTACGACCGTAGCCGCAGGATGGGAGCGGGCGGCGGACCCGGGCACGGGCGGCCCGGCGGCGACGCCACCGCACCACCACGACGACCGAGCGGTCAAGAAGGGGGGCGCCGGACCGATGGAGGGGGCGATGCCAGCCACCCTGCCGCCCCCGCCCGACGGCGATCCCGTCGTCGCCCTCCAGGGGGTGCGCCGCCGCTTCGGCCAGGTCGACGCCCTCGCCGGGCTCGACCTGGTGGTGCCCGCGAAACCGCATCACCGTCCTGCTCGGCCCCAACGGCGCCGGCAAGACGACGGCGATCCGCATGATCACCGGCGCCCTCGACGCCCACGACGGCGTGGTCCGGACCTTCGGCCTCGACCCGTCCGCCCACGGCGAGGAGGTGCGCCGCCGGTGCGGCGTGGTGTCGGCCAAGCCTGCGCTCTACGACCGCCTCGACGGCCACGCCAACCTGGCCTACGCCGCCGAGCTCTACGGCCTCGGCCGGGGCGACGGGATCGACGAGCGCATCCACGCCGCCGCCGCCCGGTTCGGGATCGAGCACGCCCTCGACCAGCGCGTCGGCGGCTTCTCGACCGGCATGAAGACGCGCCTGGCGCTGGCTCGCTCGATCCTGCACGAGCCCGACCTCCTGCTCTTCGACGAGCCCACCTCGGGCCTCGACCCGGAGTCGAGCCACGCGGTCCTCGAGATGATCCGTGAGATGACCGACGACGGGCGCACCGTGGTCATGTGCACCCACCTGCTGCTCGAGGCCGAGGGCCTGGCCGACCGGGTGGTCGTCATGGAGGACGGCACCGACCTCGTCGCCGGCACGCCCCTCGACCTCACCCGGCGCTTCTGGCCCGGCACCGTCCTGCTCGTCGGCGCCGAGGACCCGGCCACGTTCGAGGTGGCGCCCCGCATCCCCGGCGTCCGGTCGGTCGAGCCCGACGCCGAGCCCGACCGCCTGCGGCTCCACCTCGACGGCGACCACCGGATCCCCGACGTCGTCACCGCCCTCGTGGCCAACGGCGTGCGGCCCACGCGGGCCGAGCCCCTGGTGCCGACGCTCGAGGACCTCTACTTCGCCGTGCGCACCAAGCGCCCCATCGCCGACGACGGCGGCCGCCAGCTGACCCCGGCCGCCGACGACGCACCCGTCACCGACCGCACCCGCCAGGTGGCGGCCCTCACGGGCTGGCCCGGCGCCGAGGGGGACCACCGATGACCGCCGCCGCCGCGCCCCGCACGCCGACCGCCGCCCGCCCGGGCTGGCGGACGCTCAACTGGAAGCGGGTCTGGATCGTGGCCCGCTCGGACATCCGCCAGCTCCTGGAGGACAAGGGCTTCTGGATGCCGATGGTCTTCCTCGGCGCCATCTTCTTCCTGATCATCCCGACGATCCTGCTGCTGACCATCACGAGGATCGGCGACGTCCAGGTGGTCTCGCAGATGTCGGAGACGCTGAAGGTGCTGCCCGAGTCGGCGCAGTCCCAGATCCGCGGCGGCAGCGATCAGGGCCGCACCGCCTACGCCCTCGCGGTGTTCCTGCTCGCCCCGGTGGCCATCGTCGTGCCGCTCACCATCTCGACCGCCATCGGCGCGTCGACCATCGTCGGCGAGCGCGAGCGCGGCACCGGCGAGTTCCTCGCCCACTCCCCCGCCCACGAGCGCGAGATCTACCTCGGCAAGCTCATCGCCAGCCTCCTGCCCGGCTACGCCACGACCCTCATCGGCTTCGGCGTGTACTCGCTCATCGTCAACCTCTTCGTCGGCCCCGAGGTCGGCGGCTGGTTCTTCCCCACGTCGCAGTGGTGGGTGCTGATGCTGTGGGTCGTCCCGCCGTTCCTGGCCCTCACCCTGTCGATCGTGCTGCGGCTCTCGGCCCGGGTGAAGAGCACCGCCGCCGCCCAGCAGGCCGCCGGGCTCGTCACGCTCCCGATGATCGGCATCGCCTACAGCCAGAGCACCGGCGCCCTCTTCGGCGCCGGCTCCGCCGGCCTCTGGCTCGGCCTCGTCGCCTGGGTCGTCGCCGCCTTCGGTCTGAGCCGGGGCATGCGGGCGGTCAGCCGCTCCCGCCTCCTCGGCGTCGCCGACGGCGTCTGAGCGGCCGAGCCGGTCGAGCAGCTCGCGCGCCCATGGACGGCGCGTTGCGTCGCTGCTCGCCCGCGCCTCGATGGTCGTCCGCCGGAGGGCCCGGCGACGCACATCCGAGGAGCCGACGTAGAGCCCCAGCGACGATGCCCCCGCGTGGCGAGCGTCGCTCCGGACCGGCGTTCGGTGGCACCCATGCCTCTCCCGCACGAGCGGCGGACTCGGTGGCCAGTCGTCGTCTGCCTGTACCTTCACCGATCCGCTGCTGGAAGGAGGCGACTGGCCATGCTTCGGGTCCGAAGGATCGAGGTGGGGTGGAGTGCGTTGGTCGTCGCCATCGCTCTGCTGGGTCTCATGACCAGCAGAGGCGAACCCGTGTGCGAGGGCCCGTTCATCCTCCGAGTCGACGACTCGATGCCACCGCAGTGCCCGTCCCCCGTCGAGTTCCTTCCCATGGTTGCCGTCGGATGGGTCATCGGCCTGGGCGCGATCCTGGCGATCCGGGGCCTGAAGCGTGCGCAATCGTCCGCTCGTGGCTCTGCCAACCCCTGACGGGGGCGTCGCCACATCGATGGATCCGAACCGCACGCTGTGGTCAGGCGTCGCCGACGGCGCGCGAGCAACCGATCCCGTCGAGCAACGCGAGCGCGTCGCGCTTCGACCGGAGGACGTGGAGCGTGGCGTGCTGCCCGTGCTCGGCGATGATCTCGCGCTCCTGCACGGGTTCGGCGTGGCGGTTGCGCCAGATGCGCACGGCCAGGGGCCACTCGTCGCGCATGCGCCGCCAGGCCGAGTCGTGGCACCCCGGGGGCATCTCGCCGCCCGACGGCCGCACGCCGCGCACGAGGGCCCGGCCGACGCACACCGGCCACGGCGTGTCGAGGACGACGATGGTGTCCGCCCGCTCGAGGCGGAGGGCGAGCGTCTCGCGGTAGTTCCCGTCGGCGATCCACGCGTCGCCGGCCAGCGCACGACGCTGCTCCCTGCGCCACGCCTCCTCCGTGGGGGCGACCCACCCGGGCTGCCAGAAGCGGAGGTCCAGGTAGACGATCGGCAGGCCCGTCCTCGCCGCGAGGGCCCGCGTGAAGGTGCTCTTCCCGGCGCCCGCCAGCCCGGTCACGACGACCCGTCGACCGATGGAAGCGGCGGCATCCGACATGACCGCCATCATCACCCGAGCGACCGGACGGCCGGGTGGAGGTTTTCGCCGACCGCTTGTCCTTTTGCGGGCGGGCCGATCGTTCCCATGGTGGAGTTGGCGATCCGCGCCGACCCGACCGAGAGGAACCCACATGCCGACCTACGCCGCCGTGATCTACAGCAAGGACGTCGACTGGACGCAGCCCGAGCACGCCGAGGAGATGGGTGAGTACGGCGCCTTCGGCGAGGCCGCCGCCGCCGTGATCCGGGGCGGCGCTGCGCTCTACCAGACCTCGACCGCCACCACCGTCCGGGTCGACGGCGGCAAGGGCGGTGACCCGGTGACGACCGACGGGCCCTACGCCGAGACCAAGGAGGCGCTGACCGGGTTCTACCTGCTCGAGTGCGCCGACCTCGACGAGGCGGTGCGATGGGCGGCGCAGATCCCCGCCGCGTGGAGCGGCGCCGTGGAGGTCCGGCCGGTCATCCCCTTCGGGTGACCGACCCTGCCGACGCCGCCGCGGCTGCGTCCCTCGCCCGGCTCGTCCGGGACGAGGGGCGGGCCGTGGTGGCCACCCTGACCCGTCGCGTCGGCGACCTCGGGCTCGCCGAGGAC
>DATAGR010000299.1:0-2595 GCA_036263575.1 Aquihabitans sp.
TGGTCGCCGGCCTCGGCATCTACGCCTCGGCCGGCGGGCCCGTCGGGCGCTTCGCCGCCGATGCCATGGGCACGCTCTTCGGCGCGGCCCGGGTCCTGGCCCCGCCGCTGTTCGTCGGCGTGGGCGCCCTGCTCGTGCGAGGCGCGCCGGCCCCGAAGGTGATCGACGTCGACGACCCGACCGTCGTGGCGGCCGAGCCCGACCCGGACCACCTCGAGCACCCCTTCGCCCGCATCGCGCTGGGCACCACGCTCCTCGCGATCGCCGGGCTGGGCATCCTCCACCTGGTGCGCGACACGCCCGGCTTCTCGGCGGGGCGCGACGCCCTGGCCGACGCCGCCGGCTACGTCGGCGCCGCCATCGGCGCGCCGGTCCACGGCCTGCTGGGCGACGCCGGCTCGGCCCTTCTCTTCGGCGCCCTGGCCTTTGCCGGCGCCCTCGTCATCACCCGCACCACCATCCGCGCTGTCGTCGGCCGCACCGCCGCAGGTGTGGCCGCCGGGGCCCGCCCGGTGGGCGCCGGCGCCCGCAAGGCCGTCTCACGCCTGTTCGAGATCGGCGGCCACGCCGAGGCCGGCGTCGGCGCCGAGCCCATGTTCACCGGCCCCGACCTCGACCTGCGCGACGGCGCCGAGGACGGCATCGCCCCCGGCTTCTACGACCAGGACGCCGACCCCGACGGCGCGCCGGCCAAGCCCAAGCGGGCCCGCAAGCCGAAGGCGGCGGCCCCCGACGCCGACCCCGACACGCCGCCCGAGCAGCTGGAGATCTCGCTGCCGCCCGGCACCCAGGCCTCGAACTGGAAGCTGCCGCCGGCCAAGCTGCTCGACCGCTCGGGCAGCCAGACCGTCGACCGGACCGCGGTGGAGGAGACCGGCCGCCGCCTGGAGCACGCCCTCGCCGAGCACGGCGTGGAGACGCGCCTGGTGGGCATGACCGTCGGCCCCACCGTCACCCGCTTCGAGCTGGAGCTCGGCCCCGGCGTGAAGGTGGCCCGGGTCACCAGCCTCCACAAGGACATCGCCTACGCCATGGCCACGCCCGACGTGCGCATCCTGGCGCCCATCCCGGGCAAGCAGGCGATCGGCGTCGAGATCCCCAACGTCCGCAAGCAGCTGGTGACGGTGGGCGACATCCTCATGAGCGCCGAGGCCCGGGCCGCCACCCACCCGCTCGAGGTCGCCATCGGGCGCGACATCGACGGCAAGGCGATCCTCGCCAACCTCGCCGCCATGCCGCACATCCTCATCGCCGGCGCCACCGGCGCGGGCAAGTCGAGCTGCCTCAACTCGCTGCTCACGTCGATCCTCATGCGCTCGACGCCCGACCAGGTCCGGATGATCCTGGTCGACCCGAAGCGGGTGGAGATGGGCCAGTACAACAAGCTGCCCCACCTCCTCACCGAGGTCGTGACCGTCCCCAAGAAGGCGGCCAACGCCCTGGCGTGGGCGGTGCGGGAGATGGAGCGCCGCTACGACCTGTTGGCCGAGTGCGGCTTCCGTGACATCACCGGCTTCAACGCCGCCTTCGACCGTGGCGACCTGAACGACCCCAACGCCGAGCTGCTCGGGCCCGACGCCGAGTCGGTCACCACCTACGAGCGCATGCCGTTCATCCTCGTCGTGATCGACGAGCTGGCCGACCTCATGATGGTGGCGGCGCGCGACGTGGAGGAGTCGATCTGCCGCCTGGCCCAGATGGCCCGCGCCGTGGGCATCCACCTGGTGATCGCCACCCAGCGCCCGTCGGTCAACGTCATCACCGGCCTCATCAAGGCCAACGTGCCGGCCCGCCTGGCCTTCGCCGTCTCCAGCGCCACCGACAGCCGGGTCATCCTCGACCAGACCGGCGCCGAGCGGCTGCTCGGCAAGGGCGACATGCTCCTGCTCGGGCCGTCGTCGTCGGTCGCCCAGCGCGTGCAGGGCTCGTGGGTGACCGAGGAGGAGGTCCGCAACATCGCGGCCTTCTGGAAGCGCCAGACGCCCGAGCTCACCTACGCCGAGGACGTCCAGGGCGGCGACGACGGCGCCGGCACGCCGGGCCTCGGCACCGGCGGTGGGGGCGGTGGCGGTGCGGCCGGTGGCGATGACGACGACGACCTGCTGGCCCAGGCCACCGAGCTCGTGGTCCGCAGCCAGCTCGGCTCCACGTCCATGCTGCAGCGCAAGCTGCGGGTGGGCTTCGCCCGGGCCGGGCGCATCATGGACCTGCTCGAGGAGCGGGGCGTGGTGGGCCCGTCCACCGGCTCGAAGGCCCGCGAGGTCCTCATGACGCCCGACGAGCTCGACGGTGGCGGGGGCGAGGGCGGCGACGCCCCGGCCGACCTCGGCGCCACGTCGGCGGCCGGCGACCCCGACGTCTGAGCCCCGGGGCTCGGTGCGCCATGCTGGGACCGTGACCGAGGAGGGGCAGGAGCGGATCCGGGTGGCCGTCGTGGGGCTCGGGATCGGCCGCATGCACGTGCTGGCCTTCGCCGAGCTCCGCGCCCGCTACCGCGTGGTGGCGGTGTGCGACGTCGACGCCGAGCGGGCCGCCGAGGTGGCCGGCTGGCTGCGCGACGTGCGCTGGACCACCGACCCCGAGGAGGTGTGGGGC
>DATAGR010000300.1:0-4954 GCA_036263575.1 Aquihabitans sp.
CTCGGGCATCTCGTAGCGGACGGTCAGGTCGACGTCGGGCCGATCGGGTCGGACGAACGCCCGCACCGCCCGCACGAGCCACGTCGGGCTGACCACCTCGTCCTCGCCCCGCTCGGCCAGCAGGTGGCGGCCCCAGCCCACGTAGGCGTCGATCACGGCCTCCAGCCCGGCGCCGGCCTCGGTCAGCTCGTACACCCGCACCGCGCCGGGCGGCGGCAGGGTGCGACGGGTCACCAGGCCGGCGTCCTCGAGGCCCCGTAGGCGCGAGGCGAGCATGTCGGTGGACATGGTGACCAAGCCGTCGAGGAGGTCGACGTAGCGCTTCGGGCCGTCGAGCAGCTCGCGGACCACGAGCAGCGTCCACCGGTCGCCCACGAGGTCCAGGCTCTTGGCCAGGGCGCAGTACTGCCCGTACGAGCGGTTCGACATGGCCGTCACGCTACCGGTACTTCGCCGTCCCAAGCGGGTGCTTGACTTTTCCAAGCATCGCGGGTCGGATGACCGTCATGGCACTCTTCGACATGCTCGATGCCGCCGACGACGAGCTCCGCGGCTACGCCGACCTCCTGGAGCGCGCGGACGGCGCCGACCTGGCCCGGCCGACCCCGTGCGAGGGGTGGGACGTCGCCGAGCTCTCGGACCACGTGGCCCGGGTGGCGTTCCAGCAGGCGGAGGCGTTCCACCGGGCCCGGTGGGGCATCACCGAACCGCCCGGTCCGGCGACCTCCCTCGGGATCGCGCCCACCGGCCTCCCCGACATGCTCCGTGCCACCGCCGACGACCTCCGTGACGTCGTGGCCGCGGCGGGCGAGCGGCGGTGGGGGCCCGTGCCGCTGCCGTTCGGCACGCTGCCCGCCGGCACCGCAGCCGCGGCGCTGGTGCTGGAGTACGGCGTGCACCGGTACGACCTCGCGTCGTCGCTCGGCGACCAGGACGTCGCGCTCTCGCCCCGGACCGCCGAGGCCGTCCTCGGCCTGGCCGACGGGCTCCTGCTGCTGCTGGCCCGCCCCATCGAGGGCCGCCCGGGGGCGTTCCGCCTGACCGCCCCCGACGTCACCGTCACCCTCGCCTGGGACGGCCGTTCGTGGTCCAACGCGCCGGTGCCGGGCGCGCCGGTCTGCGAGGTCCACGGCACCGCCCACGACCTCGCCCTGCTGGTGATGCGCCGCATCGAGGTCGAGGACCCCCGCCTCGACGTCGACGATCCCGGCGGCCTCGCCCCCCGCTTCGACCTCGCCGTCGGACCGCTGTGAGCGGCACGACGAGCGGCCGCCCGGCCACCCCACCACCTGCGAGAGGACACATGACCGCGCTGCTCAACGACATCACGACGGAGGTGGCGACCGAGTACCTCTGCGACTTCCGGATCCGGTTCGCCCGGACGGACGTCTTCGAGACGCCGCTCGGGCTGCGCATCACCTACGTCGTGGAGGAGGGGCGGGCCGAGGGCCCGCGCCTCTCCGGCACGTTCCTCGCCGGGGGCGGGGACTGGGTCGTGGTCGGCGCCGATCGGGTGGCCCGCCTCGACGTCCGAGCCACCTTGCGCACCGACGACGGCGCCGACGTCTTCGTCACCAACACCGGTCGGGCCCGGCTCGGCGACGACGCCAGCGCCCGGCTCTTCGCCGGTGAGCTGGTGCGCGCCGACGAGATGTACGCCCGGTCGAGCCCGCTGTTCGAGACCGGCGACGAGCGGTACGGGTGGCTCAACTCGCTCCACACGATCGCCGTCAACCAGCTCTCGATGTCCGAGGTCCAGTACCGCGTCCACGGGGTGGTCTGAGGTGGCCCCGGTCGGATCACCACCGCAGACGAGCACCTTCGTGCTGGTCCACGGCGCGTGGCACGGCGGGTGGTGCTGGGACCGCGTGCGGCCCCTGCTCGAGGCGCAGGGCCACCGCGTCGTCACGCCGACGCTGCCGGGGCTCGGCGAGCGCCGCGACGAGCTCACCCCGGAGGTCGGCCTGGCCGACCACGTGGACGACGTCGTGGCCGTCCTCGACGAGGCCGTCGCAGGTGACCGGCCCGTGGTGCTCGTCGGCCACAGCTACGCCGGGCTCGTCGTGCGGTCCGCAGCCGACCGGCGGCCCGATGCGGTCGAGCGCCTGGTGCTGCTCGACGCCTGGTTCGGACCGGGTGAGGAGTCGCTCTTCGACCTGGCGCCCGACTGGCTGCGCGACGCCTTCGTGGCCATGGCCGACGCGGACGGGGACGGGTGGCGGATCCCGCCGCCCCCGCCCGAGACCGTCGGGCTCGAGGACCCAGGCGACGTGGCGTGGTGCGCCCCGCTCCTGACGGACCACCCGCTCGCCGCCTTCACGGAGCGACCTCGGCTCTCGGGCGCCATCGATCGCGTGCCGACCAGCGCCATCGTGGTCCAGCCCTCGCTGCTGCCGTTCGAGCCCTGGGCTCGCGACGCCGGCCTGCCCACCGCCACCCTGGCCACCGGCCACGACGCCATGGTCACCGCACCGGCGGAGCTGGTCGAGCTGCTCGTGGCGGCGCCGTGACGCGCCACCCGTGGCGGCGCCGGCCCACGGCGCCGTACGCTCCGACCGTCCCCCCTCACCGGTACGGCGCCGGCCCGTCGGGTGGCCACTCGAGAGGTGGGAGACGTGACGATCCGGTCAGAGGCTGATCGCGTCGCCCCGTCGGGCACCGTCGAGGTCCGAGGGGTCTTCGTCGCCCGGCCCAGCGTGCTCGGCGAGCTGCAGGGCCGGCCGGTGTCGTCGGCCATCGCCAAGCGCCGGGTCGAGGGCCCAGAGATCGCGGTGGAGCGGCTCGACCTCGCCGGCGACCAGCAGGCCGACCTGACGGTCCACGGCGGCTACGACAAGGCGGTCTACGCGTACCCGGTCGAGCACTACGACGCCTGGCGCGCCGCCGGGTTCGACCTCGAGCCCGGCGGGGTCGGCGAGAACCTCGCCGTCGCCGGCATGACCGAGGACGACGTGCGCATCGGCGACGTCTGGCGGTGGGGGACGGCGGTGCTGGCGGTGAGCCAGCCGCGCGCCCCCTGCTTCAAGCTCGCCATGCACGTCGCGACGCGCGGCGCCGGGCCGCACATGTGGAAGACGGGCCACTGCGGCTGGTACCTGCGCGTGCTCGAGACGGGCGTCGCCCCGACCGCCGGCGCGATGGAGCGGGAGCTGACCGACGAGGCCGAGCCGACCGTCGCCGAGGCGTTTCGGGCCATGGACCCGCGCGCGCCCGATCGCGAGGCGCTGCGACGTCGGGTGCTGACCAGCACCGGCCTGGCCGACCAGTGGCGCGAGTTCCTCGCCTGACGGACGCGGTGCCCGGCGGTGCGGCGGTCGCCGGGCGCAGGTGCTTGACCTCGAGTGAGGTCGAACCCCTACCGTCCGGTCGTGGACCAGGAGCTGTCGATCGGTGAGCTGTCGGAGCGCTCGGGGGTGTCGGCCTCGGCGTTGCGCTTCTACGAGGCGGAGGGCCTGCTCGGCGCCGAGCGCACCGCGAGTGGCCACCGCCGCTACCACCGGGAGGTGCTCCGGCGGGTGGCGTTCATCCGCGTCGCCCAGCAGGTGGGCCTCAGCCTGGGCGAGATCCGGGCCGCGCTCGACACGCTGCCCGACGGCCGCACGCCCACCAAGGCGGACTGGGCCCGGCTGTCGGCGCGCTGGCAGCCCCGGCTCGACGACCAGATCCGCCAGCTCGCGCGCATGCGGGACCGCCTCACCGCCTGCATCGGGTGCGGGTGCCTCTCGCTCAAGCTCTGCAAGCTCGTCAACCCCGACGACCGGGTGGCCGTGCGCGGCCCCGGCCCCCGCTACGTGATCGACGACGACGAGGACGACGACGCCGAGGACCTGGACGTGCCGGCCTGAGCGCCGCAGGAGGTGCTTGACCTCGAGGGCGGTCGAGGGGCGATGGTCCTCGGCATGGAACCACGCACCACCCAGCGCCCGACCCTCGCCGACCCGGCGGACGGCACCGACCACGCCGAGGACCGGCGCCGTATCGCCGACATCGTCCGCGACGTCGAGACCGGGTTCAACACCAAGGACGCCGACCTCGCCGTCGAGCACTTCGCCGCCGACGCCGTCGCCATCAACGCCGTGGGCGGGCTCGTCTCGGGCTGGGACGAGCTGGCCGAGGCCCACCGGGTCGGCTTCGCCGGCTTCCTCGCCGAGCAGTTCGCCCGCTACGAGGTCGGGCCGATCACCTTCGTGCGGCCCGACGTCGCGATCGTGCTCAAGGAGGCGTGGGCCACGGACCGGTCGGGCGCGGACCTCGACCTGGACCACGCCATGCGGGCCCTCTACGTCTTCGTCAAGGAGGACGGTCGCTGGTGGATCGCGGCACGGGGCAACACCCTGGTGGCCCGGTGACCGGCGCCCTCCCCGCGGCGCTCGTCGGGCCGCATCGCCTTGCGGTGATCATCGCCAGCAACCGCCCGGGCCGCATCGGCGGCACCGTCGGCACGTGGTTCGCCGGCGTGGCCGCGGCCCGCGACGACGTCGACGTCGACGGATCGACCTCGCCCACGCTCGACCAGCTGCTCTGGTGGTCCTGGGCGCTCCGGGAGGCGAGGGCGGCGCGCCCGTACTGGCGGCGGATGAGCCGTCGGGCGACCGGTAGCAGTTGCATCATGCAACGGACCGGCTAGGGTCGGCGCACCACCGCCGCCGGCGGCAGGGAGGAGCACACCGATGCCGACCGACGACGCCCCCGCCCGATCGACCAGGGCCGTGTTCGCGGTCACGGCGCTGGGGTCCTTCATGGCGGCGCTGGACCTGTCGATCGTCAACGTCGCCTTCCCCGACCTCCGGGCGTCTTTCCCCGAGGCCGGCGAAGCCTCGCTGTCGTGGGTCATCACCGGCTACTCGATCGTGTTCGGGGCGCTCCTGGTCGCCGCCGGCCGGACCGCCGACCGCCTCGGCCGGCGGCGCACCTTCCTGTTCGGCACCGGCGTCTTCGTCACCGCATCGGCGCT
>DATAGR010000301.1:0-2232 GCA_036263575.1 Aquihabitans sp.
CACCCACTCGGCCAGGTCGCTGATCTGCATGGCGCACACGTCGGCGATGTTCCTGCCGTCGATCTTCGACGACCTCGCCCCCTCGTTGAGCCGGGTGCCCTGGCAGTCGGGGCACGTGGTGAACGTGACGGCCCGCTCCACGAACGCTCGGATGTGGGGCTGGAGCGAGTCGACGTCCTTGGAGAGCATCGACTTCTGCAGCTTCGGGATCAGGCCCTCGTAGGTGAGGTTGATGCCGTCGACCTTGATCTTCGTGGGCTCCTTGTGCAGGAGGTCGTGCAGCTCCTTCTTCGTGTACTTGGCGATCGGCTTGTCCATGTCGAAGTAGCCCGAGCCGGCGAAGATCCGGCCGAACCAGCCGTCCATGCTGTAGCCGGGGATCGTGATGGCGCCCTCGCCGAGCGACTTGCTGTCGTCGTAGAGCTGCGTCAGGTCGATGTCGTTGACGGCGCCCCGGCCCTCGCACCGCGGGCACATGCCGCCGGTGATGCTGAAGCTGCGCTTCTCCCGCGTCTTCGCGCCGCCACGCTCGATGGTGACCGCCCCGGCGCCCGAGATGGAGGCGACGTTGAACGAGAACGCCTGCGGCGGCCCGAGGTGGGGGGTGCCCAGACGACTGAAGAGGATGCGAAGCATGGCGTTGGCATCGGTGGCGGTGCCGACCGTGGAGCGGGGGTCGGTGCCCATCCGCTCCTGGTCGACGATGATCGCCGTGGTCAACCCGTCGAGGACGTCGACCTCGGGCCGCGCCAGCGTGGGCATGAAGCCTTGCAGGAAGGCGCTGTAGGTCTCGTTGATCAAGCGCTGCGACTCGGCGGCGATCGTCCCGAAGACCAGCGAGCTCTTGCCCGAGCCGGAGACCCCGGTGAACACCGTGAGGCGCCGCTTCGGGAGCTCGACGCTGACGTCCTTCAGGTTGTTGACCCGTGCGCCGTGGACCCGGATCAGGTCGTGGCGGTCCGCGGCGTGGTGCGCCGTGGAGGTCGTCGCCGCCCGCTCGACGGTCGCCGTCGCCCGCTTTGAGGTCGCTGCCGCCTTGGTCGCCATGTCGTGCTCCTCTCGTCGGGCGGTCCGCCGAGCCGGGCCCGCCACCGGGCCGATTCCACCACCTCGGGGACCACCTCGCGCCACGGTCCGGCGAGCGCCCGTCAGCCGCGCCCGCTCACGATGTTGGTCCAGGTGCCGACGGAGGTGGGACGGAGGACGTCACCTCGCCGTCATCTTCGTGCGGCTGGTGTGACCGATGTGGCGCCTGGTGCCGGTGGGGGACCTGAATTGGACCTCACCCGTCGTGGTGTTACAGTCCCGTGACGAGCGGCGCCGAGCGCCGAACCTGATCTTGGAAGCGAGTGCTCGTGCGACGACGTTCCCTGCTGGTCACCACGGTCGCGGCCGCGGCCGCCCTCGGGCTGGTGGCACCGCAGCTGGCCGGCTCCGCGCCGACCCAGGACCCCCGTGCCCGACGTGAGCAGGTGCGCGCCGAGGCGGCCCACGTCGCCTCGCAAATCGACACGTCGAAGTCGAGCCTCGCCGAGATCGACGCCGCCCTGCAGGTCCTCGAGGAGAACCTGTCGACCCAGCGCAGCGCGCTGCGCCGCACCGAGCAGGACGTCGCCCAGGCCGAGGAGGACCTCGCCGCCGCCGAGGCCGCGATCGAGCGCCTCACCAAGGAGATCGCCGTCCTGAAGGACGTCATGCGCCAGCGTGCCGTCCAGGCCTTCGTGAACCCGCCGGGCACCGACGTCCTCACGGTCCTCGACACCAACGACTTCACCACCGCCGCGAACCGCAAGTTCTACATCGACCTCCGCGTCCAGGATGACGCCGACATCGCCGACCGCCTGCAGGGCGCCAGCTCCGACCTGGACCACCAGAAGCGCAAGGCCACCGAGGCCAAGGCCCAGGCCGAGGCCAAGCGGGCCGAGCAGGCCGAGCGCACCGAGGCCGTCGAGCAGGCCACCGCCCAGCAGCAGCGGCTCTCCGCGAACCTCGAGGCGACGATCGACGACCAGGTCGCCCGCAGCATCGAGCTGGCCAAGACCGACCGGGAGCTGTCGGCCCAGATCGCCCGTGAGCAGGCCGCCCTGGTCGCCCGACTGGCCGCCCAGAAGGCTGCCGAGGAAGAGGCCGCCAAGAAGGCCCTCACCGCTGAGCAGGAGCGCATCCGCGCCGAGGCGGCCCACGTCGCCTCGCAAATCGACACGTCGAAGTCGAGCCTCGCCGAGATCGACG
>DATAGR010000302.1:0-3224 GCA_036263575.1 Aquihabitans sp.
CTGGTCCACCCCAACCGCCCAGGCGGACCACCCGTGACCGACGCCGACGGCACCGACCACGACGGCACCGACCACGACGCCACCGACCACGACGGCGACGACCCGCGCGCCGACCTCCGCTGGGGCACCATCGCCGCCGCCGTGGTCGACGCCGTCGAACGCGGCGGCGAGCGCGAGGCGCTGGTCGACGGCGACCTCCGGTGGACGTGGTCCGACGTGGGTCGTCAGGTCGAGCGGGCGGCGGCGGCGTTCCTGGCCGCCGGCATCGAGGTCGGGGACCGGGTGGCGATCTGGGCGCCGAACTGCGCCGAGTGGGTGGTCGCCCTGCTCGGCCTGCAATCGGTGGGCGGCGTCCTGGTCCCGCTGAACACCCGCTACAAGGGCACCGAGGCGGCCGACATCCTCGGCCGGAGCCGGGCCCGCATCCTCGTCACCGTCGACGGGTTCCTCGACAACCGCTACCCGGCCATGCTCGAGGGCCACGACCTGTCCGACCTCGAGCGGATCGTCGTCCTCCGCCCCGAGCCCGGTGCCGACCTCGGGGCCGCCGAGGCGTGGGACGCGTTCCTCGCCGCCGGCGATGGCATCGGCCCCGCCGCGGTGGCCGACCGGCGCAGCACGCTCGGCCCCGCCACGATCGCCGACCTGCTCTTCACCTCCGGCACGACGGGGCGGCCCAAGGGGGTCATCTGCGCCCACGGCCAGACCCTGCGCACCGTCGCCACGTGGGCGAACGTGGTCGGCCTCGGCGAGGACGACCGCTACCTGGCGGTCAACCCGTTCTTCCACTCGTTCGGCTACAAGGCCGGGATCATCGCCTGGCTCGTCACCGGCGGCACCCTGCTGCCGGTCCCGGTGTTCGACGTGCCCGCCGTCATGCGGCTCATCGCCACGGAGCAGGCCTCGATGCTGCCGGGGCCGCCCACGCTCTACCAGACGATCCTCAACCACCCGGATCGCGCCCAGCTCGACTCGTCGTCGCTGCGGCTCGCGGTCACGGGTGCCGCCTCGGTGCCCGTCTCCCTGGTCGAGCAGATGTCGAGCGACCTCGGGTTCGACGTGGTCATCACCGCCTACGGCCTGACCGAGGCGTGCGGCTTCGCCACGATGTGCCGTCGCAGCGACGACGCCCGGACGATCGCCACCACGTCCGGGCGGGCCATGCCCGGCATCGAGGTGCGCACCGTCGACGACGACGGCCGGCCGGTGGCGCCCGGCGAGGCGGGCGAGGTGGTGGTGCGGGGCTACAACGTGATGGCCGGCTACCACGAGGACCCGGAGGCCACCGCGGAGGCGATCGACCCCGACGGCTGGCTCCACACCGGCGACATCGGCGTGATGGACGAGCGGGGCTACCTGCGCATCACCGACCGCAAGAAGGACCTGTTCATCGTCGGCGGCTTCAACGCGTACCCGGCCGAGATCGAGAACCTCCTGCTGGCCCACCCCGACCTCGCCCAGGTCGCGGTGGTGGGCGTGCCCGACGAGCGCCTCGGCGAGGTCGGCGCCGCCTTCGTCGTGCCGCGCACCGGCACCACCCCGGACCCCTCGCAGGTCATCGAGTGGGCCCGTGCCAACATGGCCAACTTCAAGGTGCCGCGCACCGTCCACGTGGTCGACGCGCTGCCCTTCAACGCCGGGGGCAAGGTCATGAAGTTCGAGCTCCGCCAGCGCCTCGAGGAGGCTGCCCCGTGATCCCGTCGTTGATCGCCGCATCGCAGACCGATGGCCTCGACACCGGGCTGCTCGTCCTGCGCGTCGTGATCGGGCTGACCGTCGCCGCCCACGGCTACAACAAGTTCTTCGGCGGAGGGCGGATCCC
This sequence comes from Aquihabitans sp., assembly GCA_036263575.1. GTDB lineage: Bacteria > Actinomycetota > Acidimicrobiia > Acidimicrobiales > Iamiaceae > Aquihabitans. The sequence continues at coordinate 1,823 of DATAGR010000302.1, forward strand.
GGGCACCGCCCGCTGGTTCGACTCCATGGGCATGCGCCCCAACGGCAAGGTCCACGCCCTGCTGGCGGCGACCACCGAGATGGGCAGCGGCATCCTGTTCGCGCTCGGGCTCCTGACGCCGCTGGCCGCTGCCGGCATCGTCGGCCTCATGGTCGTGGCCGCCTGGACGGTGCACCGGGCCAACGGCTTCTTCATCGTCAAGAGCGGGTGGGAGTACAACCTCGTCCTCGCCACCGTCGCGGTGGGTGTCGCGACCACCGGTCCCGGCCGCTTCTCGCTCGACGACGCGCTCGGCCTGGACGTCGCGTTCCGGCCCAAGGTCGCGCTGCCCATCGCCCTGGGCCTCGGCCTGCTCGGCGGCGTGGGGCTGTTGGTCGGCTGCTACCGGCCGCCGACACCCGCCGAGCCCGACGCCGGCTGAGCGGGTCCGGGCCGCACCATGGCACCTGCCCTCGGGTGGGCCCCGTAACCTGACGGGTCGTGAGATCCGACGACACCGCCGCCGAGGCGACCGAGGACGAGGAGCCGCGCGCCGCCGACGGCCGCGTGCCGGGGCGTCGGGGCCGGGCCACCCGCCAGAAGCTGCTGGATCGGGCGGCCGAGATGCTGCGGACCACCTCGTACCGGGACCTCAAGGTGGTCGACATCGCGCGCGAGGCGGGCACCTCGCCGGCCACCTTCTACCAGTACTTCCCCGACGTGGAGTCGGCGATCCTGGTGCTCGCCGACGAGATGGTCACCGTCGGCGTCGAGCGCTTCGCCACGCTGGCCGCCACGTCGTGGAAGGGCCGGTCGGGCTACGCCGGCGCCGAGGCCCTCGCCGGCGGGATGCTGGCGTTCTGGGAGGAGCACCAGCCCGTCCTGCGGGTCGTGGACCTCGCCACCGAGGAGGGCGACGCCCGCTTCGCGAACGTGCGCACCCGCCTGCTGAACGACCTGAACAACACGCTGGCCGCCGCGGCACGGGACCAGCAGAAGCAGGGCCGGGGCCAGCCCGACCTCGACCCCAACGCCATCGCCGGCGTGCTGGTCGCCATGCTCGCCCACGTGTCAGCGCACCGCCTCGGCTTCGAGTTCTGGGGGGTCCGCACCGACTCCCTACGCACCGCCATGGCCCGCATCATCTTCTGGTCCGTGACCGGCCAGAAGCCCCCGTCCTGACCGCCCGCCTGACCGGCTCGCGAACGGGCGACCGCCCTCACCCGACCGGTTGAACCCGCCGCTGCGGCGGTCGGGCGCCTCCTACGCTCGGCCCGGTGAGGCTCGACGACGTCAGAGGGAACCGCTCCGGGATCGAGGATCGGCGCGGCCGCGGCGGTGGCGGCGGGTCGATGTTCGGCGGTGGCGGCTTCCCGATGGGCCGCGGCGGCAAGGTCGGCATCCCGACGCTGATCATCCTCGT
>DATAGR010000303.1:0-5324 GCA_036263575.1 Aquihabitans sp.
ACCTCTCCGGCCGCGGCGACAAGGACGTCGCCCAGATCATGGACCTGCTCGAGGGCCCGGGCGCCGCGGCCGAGGCGGTCGCCGACGCCGTCGAGCCGGCCGGGCACACGCCGGGGGAGGTGCCGTCGTGAGCAGCAGCACCGCCGGGCCGGCGGCGTCCACGCCGCTGCCGCCCGCCCCGACCCCTGGCCCGCTCGAGGCCCACCTGCGCGAGCTGCGGGCGGGCGACCGCAAGCTGCTGCTGCCCTACGTGACCGGGGGCCTCGGCCCGTGGACCGAGCACCTGCGCGCCATCGCCGACGCCGGCGCCGACGCCATCGAGGTCGGCATCCCGTTCTCCGACCCGGCGATGGACGGCCCCGTCATCCAGCAGGCGTCGGAGCTGGCCCTGCGCCAGGGCACCACCCCCGGCTCGATCCTGTCCGAGCTGCGCTCGGTCGACGCCGGGACGCCGCTCGTGGCGATGACGTACTACAACCTCGCCTTCCACATGGGCGAGGCCCGCTTCGCCGGCGAGCTGGCCGAGGCGGGCATCAGCGGGGCGATCCTGCCCGACGTGCCCATCGAGGAGCAGGGGCCATGGCGGGCCGCCGCCGAGCCGGCCGGCATCGAGACGGTGCTGCTGGCCGGGCCGATCACCCCCGACGACCGCCTGGCGGCGGTGTGCGAGCAGACGCGGGGCTTCGTCTACGGGGTGAACCTCATGGGCGTCACCGGGGAGCGGGCCGAGCTGGGCGCCCAGGCCGCCGAGCTCGCCGGCCGACTCAAGGCCGCCACCGACAAACCGGTGGTGATGGGCTTCGGCGTGTCCGGGCCCGAGCAGGCCGTGGAGCTGGCTGCGGTGGCCGACGGCGTCATCGTCGCCTCGGCGATCGTCCGCCGCATCCTCGCCGGCGAGACGCCCGAGCAGGTGCACGCCTTCGTGGCCGGCTTGCGGGCCGCCCTCGACGGCGCCTGACGGCCGGCGAGATCAGCCGGGGCTGAAGAAGGCGCCGGTCACCACCCAGCCCGTGTCGCGCCTCTCCAGGTCGATCTGGATCGTGTTGTTCGTCGACCGGTCGCGGAACAGGCAGCCGCCGGTGTCGAACTCGCCGGTGTCGCAGCCGCGGTAGAGCTCGTAGGGCCCGGGCACCGCGGCGAAGACGGCCTCGATCGCCGCCGGTTCGGCGATGGTGGCCGCCGCCGCCCGGTCGCCGGCGGCGAACGCGTCGTAGAGCTTGCGGGCCGCCTCCTCGCCGGTGGGCACCCCCGTCGGGCCCGCCAGCGTGGTCGGCGTGGTGGGCGGCGCCGTCGTGGCCGTGGTCGGCGCGGTGGTCGACGACGGCACCGCCGTGGCCCCGCTGCCGACCTGGGCGTCCTCGGCGTCGCCGTCGTCCGAGCACCCGAGCGGGGCGAGGCAGAGGGCGGCGGCGACGGCGATCGGCGCAGCGCGGCGCAGGGCTCGGGAGGGGGACGGCATGGCGACGAACCGTACCGGCCCGGGCCGGCGCCCCCGACGGCGCCCCGGTCAGGCCCGGTCGAGGTGGCGGTGCAGGAACTCGGTGGTGCGGCCCCAGGCCAGGTCGGCGGCGCCGGGCACGTAGGCGGCCGGGCGGTCGGACTCGGTGAACCAGTGGCCGGTGCCGGGGTAGCGGTGGAAGTCGACCTCGTGGCCGGCCAGGCGGAGCTGGGCCTCCAGGTAGGCGACGTCGTCGTCGGACTCGAACTCGTCGATCTCGGCGAAGTGGCCCTGGAAGGCGGCCCTCGCGGGGGCGAAGTCGATGTCCTGGCTGCCGTAGTAGGCGGTGACGGCGGCGACGTCGTCGGGGAAGCGGGCCGCTGCCCAGAACGCCCACGACGCGCCCATGGAGTAGCCGAGGACGCCGATGCGGCCGTCCGGCGTGGCGGGCATGCCCCGGAGCGCCGAGATCGAGGCGACGACCAGGTTGGCGGTGCGGTTCGGGTCGGTGGAGGCGAGCAGGGCCTCGGCCTCGTCGGGGGTCTCGGCGGTGCGGCCGTCGCCGTGGAGGTCGGGCGCCAGGGCCACGAACCCCTCGTCGGCCAGGCGGTCGCAGATGCCCCGGAAGAACGGCGTGAGCCCCCACCAGGCGTGGAGCACCAGCACCGCCGGCCCCGACCCGGCGTCGGGCACGACGGCGTAGCCGGAGCCCGCCGGGCCGTAGGGATCGCTCATGGGGTCGACGGTAGCGGCGCCGTGGCCGAGGCCGACCGCCGTACCCTGGCGCCCGTGACCGACCGCCCGACCGTCGCCGACTGCCCGCTGTGCGAGGCCGCCCGCATCACGCCGTGGCACCACGAGGACGACGTCTGCTGGGTCGCCGACTGCGAGATCTGCGCCACCCCGATGGTCGTGTGGCGGGCCCACGGCACCGAGCCGCCCGCCGCCGAGCTCGACCACATGCTCGCCACCCTGGCCCGCGTGGCAGACGGCGTGCTGGGCGCCCACTGGGTCGACGGCAACCGGCGCAACATCCCGGACCACTACCACGCCCACGCCCGCCCGGAAGGTGGGTTCTTCGGGCCCGGCGGCGGCCCCGGTCGGATGGTGGGGCGATGAGCGGCGGCGAGGTCACGCCGCCGACCGTGTACGAGGCGGTGGGTGGGCGGCCGTTCTTCGACCGGGTGGTCGCCCGCTTCTACGCCGGGGTCGACGCCGACCCGGTGATCCGGCCGCTCTACCCGGAGGACCTGACCGAGTCGATCGCCCACACGGCGGGGTTCCTCGCCCAGTACTGGGGCGGCGGCACGGCCCACTACTCCGACGACCGGGGCCACCCCCGCCTGCGCATGCGCCACGGCCACGTCGCCATCGGGCCCGCCCAGCGGGACCGCTGGGTGCACCACATGACCGAGGCCGTCCGGGCCGAGCACCTGGCTCCGGAGCTCGAGCAGCAGCTGCTGGCCTACTTCGAGATGGGCGCCACCGCGATGATCAACGCGGCCGGCTGAGCGGCAGGCGGCGTCACCCCGGGCGCTACGGCCCGCTTGGCTACGGTGCCGGCCATGGCCGAACCCCCAGCTGCCGGCGACCGCGCCCCCGCCTTCAACCTCACCGACCAGAAGGGCGACACGGTCCGCCTGTCGAGCTTCAAGGGTCGCAAGGTGCTCGTCTACTTCTACCCGAAGGCCGACACGCCCGGCTGCACCACCCAGTCCTGCGGCCTGCGCGACATCGCCGGCGACATCGGCGACACGGTGGTCGTCGGGATCAGCCCCGACCCGCCTGCCAAGCTGGCGAAGTTCGACGACAAGTACGGCCTCGGCTTCGCCCTGCTGTCGGACCCGGACCACGTCACCGCCGAGGCCTACGGCGCCTGGGGCGACAAGAGCATGTACGGCAAGAAGTACCAGGGCATCATCCGCTCGGCCTTCCTCGTCGACGAGCGGGGAAAGGTGCAGGCGGCGTGGCCCAAGGTCAGCCCGAAGGACACGCCGAAGAACCTGCTCGAGGCCCTCGAGGCCGACGCCTGAACCCGAGCACGGCGGGTGGGCGGCGGCGACCCCCGCCTACACTCGCCTCCCGCACCCGCCCGGGTGGCGGAATGGCAGACGCGGTTGACTCAAAATCAACTGTCCGAAAGGGCGTGCGGGTTCGAATCCCGCTCCGGGCACCACCGTCGGCGCCGTGGGCGGCCTCCGGCCCCTTGGGCTCTGCGCCCTGTACCGCCCGGCGTCAGGCGGTCGGCGCGCGCTCCCACACCAGGCGGTTGACGACGACCTTGCCGCTCGAGGTGGTCTCCGGGATCGAGGTCAGCACGAGCTCGTCGCCCTGCCAGTCGACGGTTCGGACGAGGTCCGTGCCGATCCAGTTGGGGAACAGGGCGAACTCGACGCGGTGCACGACCGTCTCGTCGGCCAGCGTCCAGGTCCCGCCGTAGGAGACGTAGCCCAGGGCCGCGATCTCGCGCTCCTCGGGCGACGCCTGGTGGAACTGCGCCGCCTCGGAGCGTGGGCGGTCGGCCATCATCAAGATGGCCGACATGTTGCCGTCGGTCGAGTAGATGATCTGCCCTCGGGCGTCCTCGCCCATGGGGTAGCCACGGAAGGTGCCGTCGACCGCGGAGTCCCACCGCGTCAAGCGCCAGGTGCCGTGGAGCTGTTCAGGCTCGGTCATGGCGGTGCTCCGGTGGAGTGGGTGCGATGGGTGACCCGTTCGGCTCACCCATCGCTGGTCGTCTTCATGGCGTGGTCCTTCTGCTCGAAGGACACCTTGATGCCCGTGGCGTTGAACTTGCCGACGAGCTCGCCGTCGGCCATGAGGTCGCACTCGGCCCAGACCAGCTGGCGGCCGGCGCGGAGGACCCGTGCGTCGGCTCGGAGCGTGTCGACCTTGCTGGCCTTGACGGGGCGGATGAACCGAGAGAACAGATCAGCCGTGGTCACGGCCATGACCCGCATCTCATCGTTGGTGAGCGTGGTCGTCGTCGCCATCGCCATCGCAGCATCGGCCATCACGCTCGCGATCCCGCCCTGGACCATCCCCATCGGGTTGGCGTGGCTCTCGGTCACCGTTAGCTCGTACGACGCCTCGCCCCGGCCGTAGTCGACCATGCGCATCCCCACGAGCTGCTCGACGGGAGAGATCAGCTCCCCGCTCTTGAGCGACTCCATCACCATGTCGACGAACGTGTGGCTCACGCGGGCTCCCCGGGGCTGACGGCTATGACGTCTGTCACATCTCTACCGCGTCGTGGCGCCGTCCATTCGCTGGAGGGCAGGAAGCTGGCACGTGGTGCATCCCGGCGGGACCGGGTATGGCGGCGCTGCCGCGACCCGAGGAGAGCCAGTGACCGAATCGACGCCGAGGACGCTGCGAGCCATTGCGTCGCCCTGAGCCGGCCCCGGGAGCTGGCGACCCTGGTCGACGGCTACGTGCGGGACACGATCGGCTGAAGGCGCCCGGGGCCATGCGGCGGCTCCGGGGCGCCCGGGGTCGGGGCCTACACTGCCCGGGTGGGCCGAACCCTGATCGAACGGCGTCTGCGAGACGTGTCCGAGCGCCTGAAGGCGCTGCGCGTGGACCTCGCCGTGGCCGATGAGCAGCTGGCCCACCTCGCCGACGAGGCCGACGACGCCCGCCTGCGGGCCCTGGTGTCGGAGACGCCGGGCGCCGACCAGGCCCAGCGCGAGGCCCAGCGCCACGCCGACGCCATGCGCCGCCACCGCGACGGGCTCGTGACCGAGATCCGCCGGCTCGAGGCGTCGCAGGACGACCTGCTCGACCGCCTCGTCGCCGCCGGCACCTGACCTTCCCCCCCCACCCGAACCGCACTGGAGCAACGTTGCCCACCCGTGTCGTCATCGCCGAGGACGAGGCCATCATC
>DATAGR010000304.1:0-2025 GCA_036263575.1 Aquihabitans sp.
TGTCCCCGGAGCGGAGCTCGAAGCCGTCCCAGCGGCTGCTGTCGTAGACGGTCGCTTCGTACCGGCGCACGCGCACCATCCTCGCAGCGGATTCGGTCGGTGACCACACCCGCCGCGACCACCGCATTCGTGTCGATCGTCCACCGCCACGGTGGACGATCGACGGGAATCGGCGAGGCCCCGCCGCACCCCGCAACGCAGACGACCTGCGGGCGAGCCGCAGGCCGGGTGGTGGGCCATGAGGGAATCGAACCCCCGACCTCCTGCGCGTCATGCAGAACTGCAAGCTCTACCGGCGTCTGCGAAGCACAGTCGGCGAAACGCCTGCTCAGACGGGTTGCTCGTTCTGGCGACGTCTGAACCGCGCTACCCAGCTCTGCATTCATAGGCTGCCAAACAGGCTGTCAAGGTCCGAGGCGGGGATGGTGTCGGTGCCGGTGATGCCTCCCACCCCCCGGTGGTCATCGCAGATTCGTCTCTGATGCCGTGCCGTGCGGCGCTTAGGCGGCGTCCACTGGCACCGACACGATCAGGACGTACCCCTCCGATGGGTTGCCCGTGGTCGTTCCCATCTGCTGTTCGGCTCCGTCGTCGCCGAAGAGGACGTCATCCTCGAGCGGCGTCTGCGCCATGTTGATCTTGCTCTGTTCGTAACCGGCCGTCTCGTACACCGAGTCGCACGCCTCCTCTGGCAGCGCGATCTGCGAGGTTGCGGAGGGGGCACCGCCGCCGGTTGCGGCGTCGAGGCTCTCGTAGACCTCGAAGTGGAGGTGGGGCCAGCGCCCCGAGTACGCCGCGGGGAAGATGCTGGTGAACGTCACGCGCCCGTCGGCATCGGAGGCTTGGACGCCTCGGAGGTAGTTCTGCCCTGTGACGCCCTCGGAGTAGAGGGAGTAGCGAGCCTCGCGGTCGCACTGCCAGAGGTACACCGCCGCACCTGCGAGCGGGGCGCCGCGAGCGCTGTCGAGCAGGTTGATCTCGATGACAAGGGACACGCCCTCAGCCGTGGTGTCGGACGACCCGAAGCTGGAACGGATGTCCTGGCGCACCACGCCTTGCTCGGCGAGCACGTTGAGGCCGTTCGAGCCGTCGGCTGGGTAGGGACCGGCCATCTCCTCGGGGAAGATTTCGGCCCGGCCGACCGTCGCCGACGTCTCTGCGGTCGAGGAGGTGCCGGCCTCGGCATCACCCGTCTCGGCATCGGAGGTGCAACCGACCAGCAACGCCACAGCGCCACCACCGAGCAGGGTCAGTGCTCGACGCCGATCCATGACGGAGAGATCGAACCGCAGTCCGCCGCTCCCTTCCAGCACCTGGTCAGCCATGTTGGGATCCTCCGTCGCGTGGGCAGCGATGCCAGCCTGCCTGCCTCACGTTCGGTCCGAACTTCGCCGTCACGTGGGCCGAAGCCGGGCGGCGAGCGCCGGGATGATGATGGCAGCGGCCACGAGGTGCGCGCCCACGAGGGTGAGCTTGGTTGCGGTGGTGGCGTCGGCGGTGAGGTCGGGAACGACCGACAGGGCCGTGAGCACCAGGGTTGCGATGAGGAAGGTGCGTCGGGGCTGCGCGGCACGTTTGTGGACCAGCGTGGCGATCAGCCCGCCGAGGGCTGCGCCGATGAGGGTGAACATGGCGAAGGCGGGGATCTGGATCTCCATCGTGCCGATGACGAGCGGGACGTCGGCGGCCTTGGCGATGGCGCCGATGGCGGTGGTCGCGACGGCGGCGACGACGCCAGCGACGGCTGCTGTTCGCCAGATCGCGCGGGTGGTCGAGGCCGGCGCCTCGCTGGTGGTGGAGGTGGTGGTGGTCATTCGGGTTTCCTTGCTCGTGTCGTGGATGGTCCAAGAGGCGAGAGCCCCTTGGTGGGGTGGATCGAGAACTCGGCTCAGCAGCTGCGCTCGGGGTCGAGCGCTACTTCTGCTCGTTCAGGCCGTAGACGATCCCGTCGGGTCCCTTGAAGTGCCGGTAGGCGTAGTTCATGTCGGGGACTCGGGTGATCTCGCCGAGCAGCTCGTGGCCGGC
>DATAGR010000305.1:0-6435 GCA_036263575.1 Aquihabitans sp.
GTGCTCGAGCGGTCGTTCCGCGGCCGGGCCCGCTACGCCGAGCAGGGACGCTCGGGGGTCGGCCTCCGGCGGCGACGCCTGCGCGGCCCGGCCGCCTGGGGCGCCACGGCCGTCGCCACCTCGGTGGTCCTCCTGGGCTTCGGGCTCCCCACCGCCCAGCTCGTGGCGTGGGCGGTGGACGAGCAGTCGGGCCCGCGCGGCACCCCGCAGTTGGACCGCTACACCGACTACCTCGGCAACAGCCTGACCCTCACCGCGGCGACGGTGGCCGTGTGCCTGGTGGTGGCGACGCTGATCGCCAACGCCGGCCGCTTCTCGTCGTCTCGAGCCGTCGGCGTGGCCCGCCGGACCGCCACCGTCGGGTACGCCGTGCCGGGGGCCGTGGTGGCCATGGGGGTCGTGCTGGCCCTCGTCGCCCTCGACCGGGCCATCGAGGGCTTCGGCCTCACCCTGCCGGGCACCGTGGCCACCGGGTCGTTCCTGGCCCTGGTGTACGCCTACGCCGTGCGCTTCCTCGCGCCGGCCGTCACCAGCCTGGAGTCGGGGCTCGAGCAGGTGCCGCGCGACCTCTCGGCGTCGGCCCGGTCCCTCGGCGCCCACCCGCTGCGCGTCGTGCGCTCGATCCACCTGCCGCTGAGCCGGGCCAGCGTGCTCACCGCCGCCGTGCTGGTCGGCGTCGACGCGCTCAAGGAGCTGCCGGTGGCGCTGCTGCTGCGGCCGATCGGCTTCGACACGCTCCCGGTCTGGGTCTACAACCTCGCCTCCGAGTCGCGGTTCCAGCAGGCGGCGCTGCCGGCGCTCACGATCATCACCGCCGCGATCGCCCCCGTGGCGATCCTCTGCTGGCGCCTCGATCGCGGGCGCACGTGAGCGCCGGGGCGCCGCCGCTCCAGGTCGAGCACGCCACCAAGCGGTTCGGCGCGACGGTGGCGGTCGACGACGTCAGCTTCGACCTCGCCGACGGCGAGCTGCTCGTCGTGGTCGGTCCGAGCGGGTGCGGCAAGTCCACCCTGCTCCGCTCGGTCGCAGGCCTGGAGGCGCTCGACGAGGGCGTCATCCGCATCGGCGGCGAGGTGGTCGACGACGGGCGACGGCGCGTCGACCCGGAGCGCCGCAGCGTCGGCCTCGTCTTCCAGGACCACGCCCTCTTCCCGCACCTGACCGTCGCCGACAACGTCGCCTTCGGCATGCGCGACGTGCGCGGTGCCGAGCGCCGGCGAGCGGTCGCCGAGCTGCTCGAGCTCCTCGGGCTCGGCGGCATGGGGGACCGCTACCCCCACGAGGTCTCCGGTGGCGAGCGCCAGCGGGTGTCGCTGGCCCGTGCCATCGCGCCCCGCCCGGCGCTGCTCCTGCTCGACGAGCCCTTCGCCAGCCTCGACCCGACCCGCCGGGCCCAGGTCCGAGCCGACGTCGTGCGCCTCCTCCGCCAGGCGGGCACCCCGGCCATCCTCGTGACCCACGACCAGGCCGAGGCGCTGGCGGTGGGGGACCGCATCGCCGTGGTGCACGACGGTCGGCTCCAGCAGGTGGACGCCCCCGTCGCGATCTACGGGCGCCCTGCCAACCGCTTCGTCGCCGGCTTCATGGGCGAGGCGCGCTTCCTGCCGCTGCGCGCCGAGGGCGAGGGCCTCGGGACCGCGCTGGGCCCGGTGCGGGCGGACCGCCCCGTGCGCGCCTCGTCCCTCGCCGTCCTCCGGCCGACCGACGTCGCCTTCTCGCGCGACGTCGCCGGCGACGCCACGGTCGAGCGGGCCGAGTACCAGGGCGCGACGTGGACCTACGAGCTCCGCCTCGCGTCCGGTGAGACGGTGCTGTCGAGCCAGCCGCGCTCGGTGGTGGTGGCGCCGGGGACGGCGGTCCGCGCCGTGCTGGTGCCGGGCTACGAGCTGGTCGTGGTCGACGACGACGGGGGCGGCGCGCTCGCCCGCTGAGGCGGTCCGGCGACTGGGGCGGTGCCGTTAGGCCTGGCTACCATCGCCGGTAAGCATCGCCGAAGTGAGGAACCCCATGTCTCGTGCCGCTCGTACCGCCGTGGTCGCCGTCGCCGCGCTGTCCCTGGCGACGCTCGCCGGGTGCACCACCGAGGACGACGGCGAGGTCCTGAAGGTGTACTCGGGCCGCCACTACGACGTCGAGAAGGCCTTCACCCGGTTCGAGGAGGAGACGGGGATCGACGTCGAGTTCCTCACGGGCAACGACAACGAGCTCCGGGAGCGGATCGCCGCCGAGGGCGAGGACACCGAGGCCGACGTCTACCTGACCGTCGACGCCGGGAACCTGGCCAGCGCGGCCGAGGACGGCCTGTTCCAGGCGCTGCCCTCGGAGCAGCTGCGCGACGTCATCCCCGAGAACTACCGGGACCCCGAGGACCGCTGGTTCGGCCTCGCCATCCGGGCCCGCACGATCATCTACAACACCGAGGCCCTCGAGGAGACCGACGCCCCGACCACCTACGAGGAGGTCGCCGACCCGGCGTGGGAGGGGCGGGTGTGCCTCCGCAACGCCAACAACCCGTACCAGCAGTCGCTGGTGGCCAGCATGATCGCCGTGCACGGCGAGGACGAGACCCTGCAGATCCTCGAGGGCTGGCAGCGCAACGCCGAGATCTTCGCCAACGACGTCGAGATCATCGAGGCCCTGGCCGCCGGCGCCTGCGACGTCGCCATCACGAACCACTACTACCTGGCCCGGGCCCTCGAGGAGGACCCGGACCTGCCCGTCGACCTCGTGTGGGCCAACCAGGAGGACCGCGGGGTCCACATCAACATCTCCGGCGGCGGCATCACCCGCTACGCCGACGACCCCGCCCTGGGTCGGCGCTTCCTCGAGTGGCTGGGCACCGAGGGCCAGGACGTGCTGGTCGCGACCAACCACGAGTACCCGGCCAACGCCGACGTGCCGGCCGAGCCGCTCATCAGCGAGGAGTTCGGCACCGACTTCGTCCGCCAGGACGTCAGCGCCAGCGAGTTCGGGCAGCTCAACGCCGACGCCGTCCGCCTGATGGACGAGGCCGACTTCGGCTGACGCCGCCCGGTCCGGCGCAGGCCGAGCCGGTCAGGCGGCGAGCGCGCCCTCGCGGTCGGCGGGCGAGGTGCGAGCCGCCCGCCGCGCGGCCCACCACGACGCCACCGCCGTGCCGACCCGCCCGGCCACGAGCCAGGCGACCCAGCCGGCCGCCATCGACACCGCGAAGGCGCCGGGCTTCGACCACTCGTTGACCAGCGGGAAGACCTCCCAGTGGACCAGGTAGATGTGGAGCGACGCCGCCGCCACGGCGCCGACGACTCGGTGGAGGGCACGGGGGACGGCGATCCGCTCGACCCAGATCAGGAGCAGCAGGCCGGCCGCTACGACCGCCTCCCGGGGCGCGTCCTCGAACAGGCCCGGCACCCCGGCCACCACGACCGCCGACAGCACGAGCCGGTGCCAGCTGGTCCGGGCCCGAGCCGCCGCCCACCCGAGCGCGAAGAGCCAGAAGACGTACTGCGGGCGCAGCACCTCGTGATCGGCGCTCGGCAGGCCGAGCACGTCGAAGCGGAGCACCAGGCCGGCGAGGGCCAGGGCGATGGGGAAGGCGAACGGCGCGCGCCGCTCCAGGCGTCGCACCGAGGGCACGCTGAAGGCCAGGGCGAGGACCGCGAGCGTCTGCACCAGCACCTCGATGAACCAGAAGGCCCACCGGCCGTCCGGGCCTCCGAGCAGGTCGTTCACGAGGAGCGCCTGGGGCCAGGAGAAGTCGGTGCTGACGGCCGCCACCGCGCCGATCCACAGCACGCTCGGCACGGCGATGCGGGCGATCGAGCGGGCCATGCGGCCCGAGGTGAGCTGGAAGCGGGCGAAGTTGTAGCCCGCCACGCCGAGGAGGGCGTGGGCTCCCCCGTGGAGGACGAACCAGCGCGTGTGGCTGGCGACGACGAGGACGATGGCGACCGCTCGGAGGACGACGTTCGCCTCCATCGATCGGAGGTACCGGCCCCGCCGCCGGGGCACCAGGTCGTCGACCGTCGTGACGTGCCAGTCGGGTGGGAGGTGCCCGAGGACGGCCTCGAGCCGGATGGACGCCTCGACGTACGACAGCGAGTCACCGCCCAGGCCGACGAACGTCGAGTCGCCGCGCACCTCGGGGCGATCGAGCACCTGGGCGAACACGGCCCGCACGGCGGCTGCGGTGTCCCGGGGGAGCGCCGCATCCTCGGCGCGGTCCGGCTCGGTGCGCACCGACCGGGCGCTGCGCAGGACGGCGACGAGGTCCGGCTTGCCGTTCCCCAGCCTGGGGAGCGCATGGTGGTGGACGACGTCGACGGCGGCCGGCGGCAGACCCGTCGCCTTCGATGCGGCGCGCGCCACGACGTCGGCGCCGGGGGCGGCGGGACCCTCGGTGGCGACGACCACGCCCAGGTCGTCACCGGCGCACAGCGCGGCGATGCCGGCGCCGCCGAGGTCGCGCTGCACCTGGTCGAGGTCGATGCGCAGGCCCAGCGGCTTGACGAAGCGGCTGAGGCGTCCGGTGATCTCGACGAGGCCGCCCTCGACGAGGCGGCCCAGGTCCCCCGTGCGCAGCTCCTCGCAGGTGCGACCGTCGGCGAGGTCGGCCGGGGCCTCGGCGTAGCCGAGCATCACGTTGGGGCCGCGGTAGACCAGCTCGCCGAGGCCCGGGTCGTCGAGCCCCTCGACCGGCTCGACGGCGAACGAGCCGCCGGGGACGGGCCGGCCGACGAGCGTCGGGTGCGAGGCCGCCAGCTCCGGCGGCAGGTAGGCCATGCGCGCCGTGGCCTCGGTCTGGCCGTACATGACGTAGAGGTCCCAGCCGTCGCGCCGGCCGAGCTCGGCGTAGCGGCGGACCGCGTCGGGGGCGAGGCGCCCGCCCGCCTGGGTCACCTGCCGGAGCGACGGCAGCGCCATCGAGGCGAACCCGACCCGGTCGAGGAGGTCGAAGGTGTGCGGGACGCCGGCGAAGCTGGTGGCGCCGACCTCGCGGAACCGGTCCCAGAAGCAGGGGTCGACGACGGAGCGGTCGTCGAGCACCACGGCGGCGCCGGCGAGCAGGTGGCTGTTCAGGACCGACAGGCCGTAGCAGTAGTGCAGGGGCAGGGTGGTGACGGCCCGGTCGGACTCGACCAGGCCGAGCGACGCGCCGATCGCGGCCGCGTTCGAGGCGACGCTGTCCTGCGACAGCCGCACCAGCTTGGGCGATCCGGTGGAGCCCGACGTCGACAGCAGCACGCCGAGCTCGGGGTGGAGCTGGTGGCGGGTGCCGCGACGGCGCTCGACCGGGGTCGGGTCGGCTCCGCCGAGGGCGACGACGTCGGGGTCGTAGACGGCGAGCAGCCGATCGACGGTACGCTCGTCGCCGGCGTCGAGCAGGAGCACGGGGTGGCCGCCCCGCAGCGCGGCCAGGTACGTCACGATCGGGTCGATCTCGCGGGTCATGCCGATCGCCACCAGCCGGCGGGTGGGGCCCAGCTCGTCGGCGCGGGCGGCGACCCGGTCGGCGAGCTCGCCGTAGGTCACCGGCGCCCCGCGGCCGACGAGGGCCACGCTCGACGGCCGCCCGCCCAGGAGGCGGTCGATCGGGCGGGAGGCGGTCCCCGGTGCGGTCACCTCCCCATCGTAGTAAGGCTCGCCTAACGCCCGGCCACTTCGTCCGCTTCGCGGCGTGCCCGGCCGGCCCGCCCGGCGTCGACAGAACCCCGGGGCGGCACCGATCAGGCGGTAGGTTCGGGTGGGCCCGCGAGGGCGATCGGGGTCGTGGGGACGTGAGGTGCGAGACGTGATCGGAACCGGACGGCGGGTATCCGCCCACCCCGTGCCGCCCGCCCCCGAGCGTGTCGCGGACGATCGGGAGGTACCGTCACCCTCGGCGTTCGACGCCACGCCGGCACCGTCCACCGGCGACGCCCGCGCCCCGGTCACCATCCTGGCCTCGACGTTCGTCCTCGCCCTGGTCCTCCGGGCCGTGCACGCCCTGGCGACCGACCCCGTCCTGTCCTCGGTGGGCGACAACACCGCCTTCCGGGAGACCGCCCGATCCGTCGCCACCGGGAACTGGGGGCGCCTGCCGACCATGGACGGGTCCGAGGCGATCTCGGTGAAGTTCCCCCCGCTGTGGCCGTGGACCCTGGGCGCCGGCCAGCGGGTCCTGTGGTTCCTCGACCCCGACACGGCCAACGGCGTGTGGAGCGTCCTGCTGGGGGCCGCCGTGGCGCCGCTCGCAGGGCTGTTGGCCTGGCGGCTCCTCGACCGGCTCCCGCTCGGCTCCCGGCGGCTGATCGCCGGTGGGATCGCGGTGGTGGCAGCGGTCCACCCGTTGCTGATCGGGGCGACGAACTCGCTCATGTCCGAGGTCGTCGTGGTGCCGATCAGCCTCGGCGTCCTCCTGCTGGCGGACCGCGTCCACCGTCGCGGTCCCACGGCGCGCTCGCTGGTCGCGCTGGG
>DATAGR010000306.1:0-3162 GCA_036263575.1 Aquihabitans sp.
CTCGACCCTGCCGATGAGCTCCACGCGGTCGGCGACGCCGCAGCGCGCCGCCAGCGCGAGGAGGTCGTCCCGGTCCGGCCCGGTGCCGGCCACCACGAGGCGTGCCGTCGGGTGGTCGCCGGCGACGCGAGCGATCGCCTCGATGGCGAGGTCGAAGCCCTTCTGCGGCACGAGGCGCCCGATGCAGAGGAGCGGCGCGCCGGCGGGGACCGGGCCGGGCTCTCCGGTGGGCGCCTGCACCGCGTTGCGCACCAGGTGCAAGCGGTCGACGACCTCGGGGAACAGGGCGGCGGTGTCGTCGACCACCGCCTGCGACACGCCGGCCACGAGGTCGGCCTCCCGCACCAGCGCCTCCACCGGGGCGAGCTCCTCGCCCGCGTGCGCGCTCATGACGTTGTGGACGGTCGCGACCAGCGGCCGCTTCCGGCGCTCGGCCCGCAGGTACATCCACAGCGCGGTCGACGCGTCGTGGGCGTGCACGACGTCGGGGTCGAGCTCGCGCACGAAGCGGCCGATCTCGACCGCGCAGCGGAGGACCGCGGCGCCGTCGTTGGCGGCCAGCGCCTCCTGGGCGCCGGTGCGCAGGACCGGCACGCCGTCGACCTCGTCGAGGCCCGGCCCCACCGCGGCGTGGGGGCAGGTGATCAGGCCGACCCTGCTGCCGCGAGCCCGGAGCTCGGCCAGCAGCTGGCTGGCGAGCACCTCGAGGCCCCCGAGCCACGGCAGGTAGGCCGGCGTGACGAAGAGGACCGAGGGCACCGCACCAGCGGTCATGCCCGAGGCCGCCGGCCGACCCGGCTCGCGACGCGGCGGGCCACCTCGCGCGGGACCTCGGGCAGGCGATCCACGTCGACGACGTCGGCGGTGAACCGTGGCAGGGCCATCGCCGCGCCGGCCGGGCCGATCGCGGTGCGCATGCGGGCCCACCGGGCACGGATGATCGACACGTCGGCCGCCGTGGAGCCGTCGGTGGCGGCCGAGGTGACCACGTCGAAGCGGCGCCGGTCGCCGGCGGGGAGCGGGATCGCCCACAGGTCCCACAGGGCGTCGGCGGGGACCGGGGCGCCGAAGGCGTCCGCCAGGTACCGCAGCGCGCTGCGGGCCATCGGCACCACCCCGAAGGCGCGCGCCCGCGTCACGAGGCGATCCCAGTCCGGCGGGTCGTGGCGGAGCAGGAGGACGGCGTCGGCGACCCACCGCGGGGAACCGCCGGGCACGCTGGTGAGGCCGTGCACCACCACGTTCAGCAGGAGGTCCTCGCTCGCCGGTCGGGCGAGGCGGTGCCCGCCGACGTCGAGGGGGCGGGTGCGGTCCCAGAACGTCGGCGCGGATCGATCGCCGCGCCGGCGCATGAACGGCACGCCGGGCACCCGGTGGACGTCGATGTGGCCGCCGTCGGGGTGCACGAGCGGTGCGCCGTGGCGCGTGCGCCACGAGCGGGGGATCGAGGTGCCGTCGGCGGCGACCCACCCGGCGGCGAGCAGCAGGTCGAGCGCCCGTCCGATCCGGTCCTCGGGCACGAGGAGGTCGATGTCGTGCATGGGGCGCCGCCCCAGGTCCGCGTACGCCGTCGTGGCCAGGGCCATGCCCTTGAGGACGAGCACCGGGACCTCGCCGCCGAGCGCCTCCACCCACCGGTGGGCGTGGTGGAGGTGCAGGCGGTTGTCGCGCCACGCCTCGCGGTGGAGCCGCTTGGCCGCGGCCCCGTGCGGTCCCATGGCGTCGGCGCCGATCGTGCCGAGCACGAGCGGCAGCGTGCGCTGCACCTCGCCGAGCCCGTGCCACGTGACGGCCAACGTCGGTGCCACCCGGTCCCACGCCTCACGGGCGGGCGCCGGATCGAGCAGCGCCGCCCGCAGCAGGTCCTCGACCTGGTCGCTCGGCCACGACCCGCCGTCGAGCCCGGGGCGCCTCATGGCTCCTGCCGGCGGCGCCGGGCCCGGGCGCCGAGCACCTCGAACGTGGCGCGCCGCAGGCCGGCGGTGTCGTAGGTGAGGTTGGCGCCGTGGATCCGGCGGATGCGGACCACGTCGGGCACGACGTCGATGACCACCCCGAGGTCCTTGGCCCGGAACAGCCAGTCGACGTCCTCGGACAGGCCGAGCGCAGGATCGAAGCCGCCGACCCGCTCGAACGTCGAGCGGTGGGCGACGAGCGAGATCGGGAGCGGGCGCCGCACCTCGTCGGGCCCGCCGACGCCGTCGGCCACCGCCCAGCCAGGGAGGTCGACGTCGTCGAGGACCTCGCACCGCTGCATGCCGATCACCCCACCGGCGTCGGGGTTGGTCGCAAGGTGCGCCAGCTGGAGGGCGAGGGCGCCCGGCGGCACCAGGTCGTCGGCGTCGAGGAACGCCACCACCGGCGCCGACGACGCTGCGATGCCGGCGTTGCGCGCCGCCGACGGGCCCTGCCGGGCCTGGCGCACGCACCGGGCCCTTCGCCCCTCCGCCACCGCGGCGCTGTCGTCGGTGGAGCCGTCGTCGACGACCACGACCTCGGCGTCGAGGCCCTGCTCGTCCACGCTGGCGATCGCCTCGGCCAGGAAGCGGGCGCCGTCGTGGACGGGGATGATGACCGAGACCGGCGGCGCCACGCCGTCATCTTGGCACCAGGTCCTGCCGCGCCCGTGCGCCGCACGGCGCGTCGGGGCACGTCACGAGGGCGGATTCCCGCGCGGCGGCCCGACGCGGGAGACTCGCCGGACCATGCGAGACGTGAGCGACGAGATCACCGCCCTGCGGAGGCGCCACGCCGAGGCCGGCGCCTACCTGAAGGTCGACGAGCTGCGCGCCCGCCGGCCGCAGCTCGAGACGGAGGCGTCGCGCCCCGACCTGTGGGACGACGCCGACAAGGCCCGCCAGGTCACCGGCGAGCTGTCCGCCGTCACCGACGACCTGGATCGCTACGACTCGCTCGGGCAGCGGATCGACGACGTCGAGGTGCTCGCCGAGCTGGCCCGCGAGGAGCACGACGACTCCGTGGCCCAGGAGATCGAGGAGGCGCTCCGCGGCCTCGCCGCCGACTTCGCCGACCTGGAGCTGCGCAGCCTCTTCACCGGTGAGCACGACGAGCTCGACGCCATCTGCGAGGTGCAGTCGGGCGAGGGCGGTGCCGACGCCCAGGACTTCGCCAACATGCTGCTGCGCATGTACCTGCGCTGGG
>DATAGR010000307.1:0-3639 GCA_036263575.1 Aquihabitans sp.
ACCTCAAGGGCGGGCGCTCGGGCTTCGTGGGCTACCGGGCCCGCAACGCCACGCCGCACCTCGACCTGCGCCAGGTGGGCGGGGCTGACGTCGACACCTACTGGGAGCGGGTCCACAAGGAGCCCGGCGACCAGGTCGCCCTGGAACCGCGGCGCTTCTACCTCCTCATGTCCGACGAGGCGGTGGCCATCCCGGCGACGTGCGCCGCCGAGATGACGGCGTACGACCCCACCAGCGGCGAGCTCCGCACCCACTACGCCGGCTTCTTCGACCCCGGCTTCGGGTTCGGTCGCAGCGGCGAGATCAAGGGGTCGACGGCGGCGTTGGAGGTCCGGGCCCACGACGTGCCGTTCCTCATCGAGCACCGCCAGCGGGTGTGCAAGCTGACGTTCGAGCACATGCTCGCCGCGCCCGACACCGTCTACGGCGAGGCGATCGCCTCCAACTACCAGGGCCAGACCAGCACGCTGGGCAAGCACTTCCGCCGGGACGGGTCGCAGCAGGGCGAGCGCGACCGCCGCAACGACCACGAAATCCCGCAGCTCTTCCCGGCCGACGAGGTCCCGGCCGGGTCCTAGCGACCCTCGGGATCGCCTGAAGGGCCTCCGGCGCCGTCGCGTCGCAGGTCCGAGGCCGATCCGCCTCGTTCCGTCAAGTTCCCGGCGGCGGTGCCGACGGGTGGGGATGACCATGGCGCGGGAGGGTGCGTGGTCCCGCGCGCCGTTCCTGCGCACGGGGCCCAGACGGGTCCTCGTGGCGTGCGCCCTCGCAGCCGTCGTGGCCAGCACCCTCGTGCACCTGCAGACGCCCGACGGCACGGTCGGTGACGTCTCGTACCTGATCCCGCTGGGCGTGGCTGCGGTCCTGGCATGGGTCGGTGCCGCGGGTCGGGCTCCCGAGCGGCGAAGGCCGTGGCGGTTGGTGGCGCTCGGCACCACGCTGACCGCCGTCGCCGACCTGGCGTACTTGGTCGTGGAGTGGACCACCGGCGCCGAGCCCGACGTCTCGGTGGCCGACCCGCTGTGGTTCGGCTCCTACGTCGCCCTCGCCCTGGGCCTCGTCGGGCTCACCCGCCAGCGCACCGCCGGCCAGGGCGTCGACATCGACGCCGTCGTCGACTGCCTGGTGGGCGCCGTGGTCGCCACGCTCGTCCTGTGGGAGGTGGCGCTGGCCGATCTGGTGGGGGACGGCTCGACGTCCTGGTCGACGCGCCTCGTGTGGGCGTCGTACCCGCTGCTCGACGTGGTGCTGCTCGCCCTCTTGATCCGGGCGCTCCTCGCCGACCGGGGGCGGCGCACGCACAGCCTCTCGCTGTTCACCGCCGGGGTGGCGTGCTGGCTGGTCGCCGACTTCGGCTACCTGGTGGCGGGCGGCGGTGCGGCGGACCGGTGGCTGGACCTGGGGTGGATGGTCGCCCTGCTGCTGCTGGCGTCCGCCGCGCTCTGGTGGGTCGACGCCGACGAGCTGTCGGCCCGACCCGACGACGCGGTCGCCGGCGGGCGCATGTGGCTGATCATGGTGCCGCTCGTGGTGCCCGGGCTCTTCGAGCTGTCGGGCTACCTCGCCGGCGAGGACACGAACCCGGCCGGCACGCTCACCGCCACCGTGGCGCTCATGATGCTGATCACCGTGCGCGGCCACCGGCTCCTGCAGGAGGCTGAAAACGCCCGGGCCGCCGTGCAGGCCCGTGAGTCGTACTTCCGGGCGCTGGCCGCCAACTCCGCCGACGCGGTGATCGTCCTCGACCCCGAGGCGCGCGCGATCGAGGGGTCGGGCGGGCTGGCCGGCCTGCTCGGCATCGACGTCGATGCGGTGCGCGGCGCCAACGCGCTCAGCCAGCGGGCGCTCGTGGACGAGCCGGCCGTGCGCACGATCCTGGACCGGGCGCTCGCCGAGCCCGGCGTGGTGATCGAGCAGGAGGTCCAGGTCCGCCACGGCGCCGGCGGCCGCCGGTGGTTGGGTGCACGCGTGGTCAACCTGCTCGACGACGCCTCGGTGGGCGGCATCGTCGTGAACCTCCACGACGTGTCCGACCGGAAGCGGATCGAGGCCCAGCTCGAGCACCAGGCCTTCCACGACCCGCTGACCGGCGTGGCCAACCGCGCCCTGCTCATCAACCGGATCGAACAGGCGCTGCGGCGCGGCGCCCGCACCGCCGCCGACCCGGCGGTGATCTTCCTCGACGTCGACTCGTTCAAGGCCGTCAACGACCGCTTCGGCCACGACGGCGGCGACCGGGTGCTGAGCGAGGTCGCCCATCGGCTCACCACGACGGTGCGCACCGAGGACACGGTGGCGCGCCTCGGAGGCGACGAGTTCGCCGTCCTGGTGGAGGACAACCACGCCCAGGCCGGCGAGGCCAGCACGCTCGCCGAGCGGATCGTCCAGGCGATGAGCGAGCCGATGGTGGTGGGCGACCAGGTCGTGCAGGTGACCGCCAGCATCGGCGTCGCCGTCGGCGGGCCCACGAGCACCGCCTCGTCGCTGCTGCGCGACGCCGACATCGCCATGTACCGAGCCAAGGCCGGGGGGAAGGACCGCGTGGTCGTCTACGACACCGACATGGGCGCCGAGGCGGGCGAGTCCCTCCGGATGGAGGCCGACCTGGCCGTCGCCCTCGCCTCCGGCCAACTCGAGCTCTACTACCAACCGGTGGTCGACCTGGGCGACGAGCGCGTTGTGGGCTTCGAGGCGCTGCTGCGCTGGTGGCACCCCCGCCTGGGCCTCGTGACACCCGACCGCTTCATCCCCACCGCCGAGGAGACGGGCCTCATCGTGCCGATCGGCCGCTGGGTGCTGCAGACGGCGTGCGCCACCGCGGTGCGATGGCAGCACGGCGACCCCGACAGCCGCCTGACCATGGCCGTGAACGTGTCGGCCCGCCAGCTGCTGTCCGACGACGTGATCGACCACGTGTCCGAGGCCCTCACCGCCTCCGGGCTCGACGCCTCGTGCCTCGTGCTGGAGATGACGGAGAGCGCCCTCGTCGCCGACCCCGACGAGGCGGCCCGGCGGCTGCAGGCCCTCAACGGCCTCGGCGTCCGCCTCGCCATCGACGACTTCGGCACCGGCTACTCGTCGCTCAGCTACCTCCGCCAGTTCCCGGTGGACATCCTGAAGATCGACCGCTCGTTCGTCGACACGATCGTCGACGACGCCCACCTGCCGCCGATCGTCCGGGGCCTCCTCGACCTCGGCCACACGCTCGACCTCGAGATCGTGGCCGAGGGCATCGAGCTCGACGTGCAGCGCGCCTGGCTGCGTCGCGAGCGGTGCGACCTCGGGCAGGGCTTCCTGTTCTCCCGGCCGCTCCCCGCCGCCGACGTCGAGCGCCTCTTCGTGCCGGCGCCGTCGGCCTCGCAGGCGTCCTGACCGCCGGGCGCGGTCGGCGGGCGCCGGCTCAGGCGGTGGCGCGCGCCGTGCCGCGGATCGTCGGGCGCACGAGGGCCATGGCCTTGCGGGCGCTCTCCCGCCGCACGTCGTCGATCGTGAAGCCGGCGCCCTCGATGGTGTCCGCGGTGCGTCGCGCGAGGCGGCAGCCGCCCGCCACGCGCCGCCACACCGGGTCGATGCGCCGCTGCCACTTGAGGCGGTCGGGCCGGTCCTCGGCGGCGACGTGCTCGAGGAAGGTGAACGGCG
>DATAGR010000308.1:0-5375 GCA_036263575.1 Aquihabitans sp.
GTGCAGCAGAACACCGGGAACTCCAAGATCGACGCGTACCTCCAGCGCGACGTGACCTACCGGGCGACCGTCGACGCCCGCACGGGGGCGCTCGAGGCCCGGGTGGAGGTGGTGCTGCGCAACGAGGTCCCGTCCACGGACCTCCCCCGGGTGGTGGTGGGCAACGGGCGGGGCCTGCCCAACGGGACCAGCGCCTCGACGGTCACCGTCTTCACGCCGCACCAGGTCACCGCAGCCTCGATCGACGGGAGGCCGCTCGTCCTGGCCCGCAGCGAGGAGGCCGGCCTCGGCGCGTGGGACCTCCCCCTGGTGGCGGTGCCCCCCGGCGGGGCGGCGACGATCGTGCTCGAGCTGGCGGGCGGCGTGGACCTCGCGCGGGGGTACCGGTTCCGCTACCTGCCCCAGCCGGTGGCCAACCCGGACCGCCTCGACGCCACGGTCGAGGTCCGTGGCGGGCGGTTCACGTCGGCCGGACCGGGCCGCCGGTTGTCGTTCGACGGCTCGGCCGAGGAGCCCCGCGAGCTGTCGTCGCAGGTCAGGCGCTGATCCGACCGTCGGGGGGTCTTCTCAGCGGCTGGCCCGGTGGGCTACAGTCCCCCGGCAACACGCAACGTGTTCGGGGCCCTACAGGCCGGGAGGGAGTGGACCCATGCTGCGGAAGGTGCTCATCGGAGCCGTGTTCCTGGTCGCGACGTTCGCCGCGCCGGCGGCCGCGCAGTACGTCGACGTGGTCGTCACCCCCGGCGAGGTCGCCCCCGGCGGCACCGTCACGGTGTCCGGCCAGGGCTGCCCGCCCGGCTCGACGGTGACCGTCACCCTCGTCCCCGGCGACGTCAGCGGCGCCATCCCCTCGCCGCTCCCCGCTGGGTCGATCGAGGTCGGCACCACCACCGCCGACGGCGACGGCAACTTCACGCTGGAGTTCACGGTCCCGGCCGACGCCGAGCCCGGCACCTACACCGTGGTCACCTCGTGCGACGGCATCGTCCGCGGCGAGACCATCGTCGTGGCCGCCACCGACGCGGTCCCGCCGGGCACGACCCCCGGGGGCACGCCCGGCACCACCCCCGCTTCGTCGGGCGGCGGCGGCAGCCTGCCCCGCACCGGCTCCGACGTCGACCGGATCGGCCTCATCGGCGCCGGCCTGGTGGCCGCCGGTGGCGCGGTGGCGCTGACCGCTCGCAAGCGGCGCTCCACCGGTTCCGCCGCCGCCTGAGCCGGGGCCGGGTCACCGGCACCCCAGACCTCTCCGCTGCCCCGGTCCCGGCCGGGGCAGCGGCGCGCCCGGGTCGATGCGATCGTGGGCTGGCCCTGTGCCAACCTGCGGGCAGGGCCACCCCGCCCTCCCGCACCAGGAGCGCCCCCATGGACATCGCCATCACCGGCTCGAGCGGCCTCGTCGGCTCGGCCCTCGCCACGTCCCTGCGCGGCGACGGCCACCGCGTCATCCCCGTCGTGCGGTCGTCGCCGTCGGCCGGCGAGATCGGCTGGGACCCCGTCGCCGGCACCATCGACGCGTCGGGCCTCGAGGGCGTCGACGCCGTGGTGCACCTGGCCGGCGAGGGCATCGCCACGAAGCCGTGGTCGGACGCGCAGCGGCGCCGGATCCACGACAGCCGTTCGGAGGGCACCTCGCTCCTCTGCGGCGCGCTGGCCGGGCTCGAGCGGAAGCCGTCGGTGCTCGTGAGCGGGTCGGCCATCGGCTACTACGGCGATCGAGGCGACGAGGTCGTCACCGAGGCGTCGTCGCCCGGCACCGACTTCCTCGCCGACGTCGCCCGCGACTGGGAGGCCGCCACCGCCGCCGCCCAGGACGCCGGGATCCGGACGGCGCTCATCCGGACGGGCATCGTCCTCGACGCCGAGGAGGGCGCGCTCGGCAAGCAGCTGCTCGCCTTCCGCGCCGGCCTCGGGGCCAAGGCCGGTCGGGGCGACCAGTGGGTGTCGTGGATCACGGTCGACGACGAGGTCGGCGCCATCCGCCACGCCATCGACCACGCCGAGGTGGCCGGCCCGGTGAACCTGGTGGCGCCCAACCCGGTCACCAACGCCGAGCTGACCGACGCCATCGGCCGGGCCCTGCACCGCCCGACGTTCCTGACGATCCCCCGGGTCGCGCAGAAGCTCCCTGCGGGCATCGGGCCGCTCGTGACCTCGCTGCTGTTCACCTCCACCCGGGTCGCCCCCACCGTGCTGGAGGCCACCGGCTACGCCTTCGCCCACCCCGAGCTCGACGGCGCGCTCGCCGACGTCGTCGCCCGCCGCTGACCCACCGACGCCGCCGCGCCACCCCGTAGGCTCGGCCGCCGTGTCCGAGCGCCGCATCGCCGCCTTCGACTTCGACGGCACCCTGACCCAGCGCGACACGCTGCTGCCGTTCCTCGTGCGCGCCTGCGGCGCCCGGCGGGTGGCCCAGGCCACCTCTCGGGTGGCGCCCCTCGCCGCCCGGGCCCGGCTCGGTCGCCTGCAGGCGGAGATCCACCACCGCGACGCGGTGAAGGAGGCGCTGCTCGCCGACCTCCTTCGCGGGCGGGACGCCGAGTGGTTCGCCGAGGAGGGCCGCAGCTACGCCCGCACCCTGCCCGGGCGCCTCCGCCCAGAGATGTCCGATCAGGTGGCGTGGCACCGGCGCCACGGCCACGAGCTCGTGATCGTGTCCGCCTCGCTGCGGACCTACCTGGAGCCGTTCGCCGCCGCCGAGGGCTTCGACCACGTGATCGCGGTGGGCTTGGAGGTCGACGGGGAGGGCCGCCTCACCGGCCGCCTCGAGGGCCCGAACGTGCGCGGCCGCGAGAAGGTCGCCCGGCTCGAGGCCTGGTTGGCCGGGGAGCAGCCCGCGCTGCTGTGGGGCTACGGCAACTCGAGCGGCGACGCCGAGCTGCTCGAGCGGGCCCACGTGCCGGTCTGGGTCGGCCGCCGGTCCCAGCGGGCCGGCTGAGCGGCCCCCCGGACAGGGGACGACCGCCCGGCGAGGCGGGCGGTCGTCCGGTCACGCTCGTACGTGGGTGCCGCGGGCGCGGCGGCGGCTCACTTGGGCTGCATGCGGATGCCGCCGTCGATGCGGATCGACTCGGCGTTGAGGTAGCTGTTGGCGAGGAGCTCAGCGGCGAGGGTGGCGAACTCGTGGGGCTGGCCCAGCCGCTTCGGGAACAGCACGCCGACCTCGAGGCGGGCCTTGAACTGCTCGGAGGCCTCGCCCTCGCCGTAGATGGGCGTGTCGATGAGGCCGGGGAGGATCGTGTTGACGCGGATGCCGACCGCCGAGAGGTCACGGGCGATGGGGAGCGTCATGCCGACGACGCCGCCCTTGGAGGCGGAGTAGCTCGCCTGGCCGATCTGGCCGTCCTCGGCCGCGACCGAGGCGGTGTTGACGATCGCGCCGCGCTCGCCGTGCTCGTCGGGCTCGTTCTGCGACATGGCGGTGGCCGCCAGGCGGATGCAGTTGAACGTGCCGATGAGGTTGATCTCGACGACCTTCTTGAAGATGTCGAGGTCGTGGGCCGACCCGTACTGGCCGTCCTTGCCGATCGTGCGGGTGGCCCAGCCGATGCCGGCGCAGTTGACGAGCGCCTTGAGCGGGCCCAGCTCCTTGGCCGCCTCGACCGAGGCGATGACCTGGTCGGTGTCGATGACGTCGCAGCCCACGAACACGCCGCCCAGCTCCTTGGCGAGGGCGTCGCCCTTCTCCTGCTGGCGGTCGAGGTCCGCCACCACGACCTTGGCCCCGAGCGAGGCGAGGTGCCGGCTGGTGGCCTCGCCGAGGCCCGAGGCTCCGCCGGTGACGATTGCGCTGATGCCGTTGATCTCCATGGCCGGGCACTCTATTGACTGCTCGGTCAAGTGTGCGAACGGGCCCGGCGCGCCGAGCGCCGCCGCGGTCGCGAGTACCCTCGGCGCCGGTGACCTCCCGTCCTCGTCCGCTGCGCCCACCGCTCGCCCTGGTCGCCCGGGCGGTCGTCCCCCTCGTCGCCGTCCTCGTGGGCCTGGGCCTGCTCGGCTCGTGCGCTGGCGAGCGCCCGTCGCTCGGCGAGGCTCGCATCGGTGGCACCACGACCACCGCGGCGGCGGCCGAGACGGTGGCGTCCACGCCGGGGTCGACGACCACCACCACGACGCTCGCCGTCGCCCAAGAGCTCGGTCCCGAGAACCTGCTGGGCTACATCGCCACGCCCACCGGCGAACCGGTCGTGCGGACGCTCGCCGAGATCGACGCCATGCCGCTCGACATCCCGTCGACCACCCCGGCCGGGGCGCCCACCACCTTCGCCGTGATCGGCGACCCCACCGCCACGACGGGCGAGTGGCTCGAGGTCCTGCTCCCCACCCGGCCCAACGGCGCCCGGGCGTGGGTCCCGCGCTCGTCGGTCACCATCACCAAGACGCCGATGCGGATCTTCGTCGACCTCACCGGGCGCCGCCTCCGGGTCGAGGACGGCGGCCGCGAGGTCTTCTCCACCACCACGGCGATCGGCACGTCGGAGAACCCCACGCCGGTGGGCGCCTCCTACGTCACCGAGCTCATCGACAACGTCGAGCCCGGCGGCGCCTACGGGCCCTACGCCTTCGGCCTCGCGCTGCACTCCGACACGCTGAGCGAGTTCGGCGGCGGCAACGGCCAGGTGGGCATCCACGGCACGAACCAGCCGCAGCTGATCGGCCAGGCCGTGTCGCACGGCTGCGTCCGCCTCACCAACGACGACATCGAGGCGCTGGTGGACCTCCAGCTGCCGCTGGGCGTGCCCGTCTTCATCACCTGACCGGCCACCGGCCGTGCCCGACGACCCGCTCCCGACGTTCCGCTACCACCCCGACCCGGTGGCGACGGGCGCCCTGGAGCGTCGCCCCGGCGAGTGCCGCCGCTGCCGTCGCGATCGCGGCTGGCTGTACGCGGTGGCGCCCTACGCCGCCCTCGACCTGCGCGACGCCCTGTGCCCGTGGTGCGTGGCCGACGGCTCGGCGGCGGTCGCCTTCGACGCCACCTTCACCGACCTCGGCGCCGGGCCCGAGCCGATCGGCGTGCCGGCCGCCGTCCTCGACGAGATCGCCCACCGCACACCGGGGTTCAGCGGCTGGCAGCAGGAGCGCTGGCTCTTCCACTGCGGCGACGGCGCCGCCTACCTCGGCGCCGCCGGGTGGGAGCAGCTCGCCGACCTCCCGGACGCCGTGGCCGACCTCCGCCGGCAGGCCGCCGGCTGGGGCTTCGACGACGAGGACGCCGAGGCGTTCGTGGGCTCCCTCGACGTCGAGGGCGCCTCCACGGCCTACCTCTTCCGGTGCCTGCACTGCGGCCGGCACCTGGCCTACGCCGACCTCGACTAGGGCGCCGACACCGCCGGCGTGGTGGCGGCCTCGCGGTCGACGGGGAGGACGTCGCT
>DATAGR010000309.1:0-3524 GCA_036263575.1 Aquihabitans sp.
GCCGGCTTCTTCGCGTGGGCCGACGGTGCGCCCGCCGGCAGCCGCTACGAGGCCGCCGACCGGCACGGCGCGCCCGGCGAGGGCTACCGGGCGGCCCGCATCGCCGGTGGCACGGGCACCGACGCCGCCGCGGCGGGCGGCGTGGCCGTCGCCCTGCGGCCCCGGCGCGACGCGCCCGTCGCCGTCCTCACCGGCACCGCCGGCGCCGCCGTGCTGGAGCCGCTCGTGCGCTCCCTCGGCCGCCCGGACGTGCGCGTCCTGCCCGTCGAGAACCGCTTCTTCGGCGGCACCACGTCGGTCACCGGCCTCCTCGTCGGCGAGGACCTCGCCCGCGTCCTGGCCGAGCAGCCCGAGGGCCACCGCTACCTGCTGCCCGACGTGTGCCTGTCGGGCGACCGCTTCCTCGACGGCACCGCCGTCACCGACCTGCCCCGGCCGGTCGAGATCACCCCCACCGACGGGGCCGCGCTGCGCCGCGCCCTCGTCGGCCGCTGAACCGAGAAGAGCCCATGTCCGAGCTTCCCGTCGTGGCCATCGTCGGCCGCCCCAACGTGGGCAAGTCCACCCTCCTGAACCGCATCGTCGGGCGCCGTGAGGCGATCGTCGAGGAGCGCCCCGGCGTCACCCGCGACCGCAAGGTCGTGACCGCCGAGTGGCAGGGTCAGGCGTTCCGGGTCATGGACACCGGCGGGTGGATGCCGGGCGGCGACGCCCTCGACGCCAAGGTGAGCCGCCAGAGCGAGCGGGCCATCACCGAGGCCGACGCGGTCATCCTCGTGGTCGACGTCACCATGGGGGTCACCGAGGAGGACGCCCGCATCGCCGACCTCCTCCACGGCCTCCGCCAACCGGTCTTCGTGCTCGCCAACAAGGTCGACGACCCGGCTCGCGAGGCGATGATGTGGGAGTTCCTCGCCCTCGGGCTGGGCAACCCGTGGCCGGTCAGCGCCCTCCACGGCCTCGGCACCGGCGACCTCCTCGACGCCGTGGTGGCGGTGCTCCCGGACTCGCCCGTCGCCCCCGACGAGCCGGCGCCCGAGGCCGACGGCGAGAAGGTCTTCGCCGTCGCCCTCGTGGGGCGCCCCAACGTCGGCAAGAGCACGCTCTTCAACCGGCTGATCGGCGAGGACCGCGCCGTCGTGCACGACATGCCCGGCACCACGCGCGACGCCATCGACACCGTCGTCGAGACCGACGAGGGCCCGATCCGCTTCGTCGACACCGCCGGCATGCGGCGCAAGGCCCGGATCGACGAGGGCACCGAGTACTACTCGTTCGTCCGTGCGCTGCAGGCGGTCGACCAGTCGGACATCGCCTTGCTGGTCATCGACGCCACCGAGGGCATCACCCACCAGGACCAGCGCCTGGCCGAGCGCATCGACGCGGCCGGCTGCCCGATCGTCGTGCTGCTCAACAAGTGGGAGCTGCTCGACACCGAGCGCCGGGCCGAGGTCACCTACGAGGTCGGCCAGAAGCTCGCGTTCCTGGGCGAGAGCGAGGTCATCCGCATCTCGGCGCTCACCGGCCGCAACGTCGACCGCCTGCTGCCCGTGCTCCACGACGCCATCGAGTCGTACCACCGCCGCGTGCCCACCCGGCGGGTCAACGACGTCATCTCGCTGGCCCAGTCGGCCCAGCCCGCGCCCCACGGCGGCCGGATCCTCTACGCCACCCAGGGCGCCACCGACCCGCCCACGTTCACGCTCTTCGCCAACAAGGAGCTGCCGGCCACCTACCTCCGCTACATCGAGCGGAAGCTGCGGGAGGCCTTCGACCTCGGCGCCACGCCCATCAAGCTGCGGGTGCGCCAGCGCGCCAACTGACCAGTACCGGCAGGACCCGTCGACGGCCCGGTCCGGCCCGCCGGTGGGGCAGACTGGTCGGCGTCGGACCAGCTGCGGGAGCAGGTCCGGGCCGGCGCGGCGTCGTGATCCGGTGACGGGATCGGAGCACGTGGATGTCGGTGACGGACGAGACGATCGGCGGCGACGTCGAGACCGGGCTCACCGCGACCGAGGTCGCCGATCGCAACCAGCGGGGCCTGGTCAACGGCGTGGCCGAGACCACGACCCGGACCGTGGGCGACATCGTGCGGGCCAACGTGCTGACCCGCTTCAACGCCATCCTGGCCGTGCTGGCCGTGGCGGTGGCCGCCACCGGGCGCCTGGGCGACATGGCCTTCGCCATCGTCCTGGTCCTCAACTCGCTCATCGGCATCGGCCAGGAGCTCCGGGCCAAGCGCACGCTCGACCGCCTCGCCGTCCTCCACGCCCCGACGGCGCGGGTGGTGCGCGACGGCGCCACCGTCGAGGTCGCCGTCGCCGAGGTCGTGCTCGACGATGTGGTGGACCTGCGCAGCGGCGACCAGGTGCCGGCCGACGGCGAGGTGATCGGCAGCGGCGGCCTGGAGGTCGACGAGTCGGCCCTCACCGGCGAGTCGGACCCCGTGGCCAAGGAGGTCGGGGACACCGTGCTCTCCGGGACGATCGTCGTGGCCGGTCGGGGGTGCTTCCGGGCCCGGTCGGTGGGCGCCGACGCCTACGCCCGCAAGCTCGCCGCCGAGGTCAAGGTCTTCGCCCGCACCCGCTCGGAGATCGAGGAGGCGATCGACACCCTCCTCCGCTACGTGACCTGGATCATCCTCGGCGTCACCCCGCTCCTGCTGTGGTCCCAGTTCCGCACCGACGAGTCGGGAGACTGGCGGGAGCCGGTCACCGGCACCGTCGCCGCCCTCGTGGGCATGATCCCCGAGGGGCTGGTGCTGCTGACGAGCGTCGCCTTCCTCCTCGCCGCGTTGGCCCTCACCCGCCGCCAGGTCCTGGTGCAGGAGCTCCCGGCCGTCGAGGGCCTGGCCCGGGTCGACGTGGTCTGCCTCGACAAGACGGGCACGCTCACCGTCGGCGACATCGTGTTCGACACCTGCGAGGTGGTCGACCCCGCCGACGCAGACCTCGTCGTCCACGCCATCGGCGCCCTCGCCGACACGCCCGACCCGAACGCCAGCCTCAAGGCGCTCGGCGCCGCCCACGCCCGCCCCGACGGCTGGTCGCGCTCGGGCGAGGTGCCCTTCTCGTCGGCCCGGAAGTGGAGCGCCGCCTCGTTCGACGGGCGGGGGAGCTGGGTGCTCGGCGCACCCGACGTGCTGCTGCGTGACGACGACCCCCTCCGGGCGCGGGTGGTCGAGCTGGCCGCCACAGGGCGTCGCGTCCTGCTGGTGCAGCACGCGGACGCCCCGCTCGCGGGCGAGCACCTCGTCGACGGTCGCCGATCGGTGGCGCTGTGCACCCTCACCGAGCAGGTCCGTCCCGACGCCGCCGAGACGCTGTCGTACTTCGCCGCCCAGGGCGTCACGATCAAGGTCATCTCCGGAGACAACCCGGCGACCGTCGGCGCCATCGCGCACCGGGTCGGCATCGACGTCGGTGAACCGGTCGACGCCCGCCACCTGGGCGACGACCCCGAGGCGCTGGCCGAGGTGGTGGAGGAGCGCTCGGTCTTCGGGCGGGTCACGCCGCAACAGAAGC
>DATAGR010000310.1:0-3021 GCA_036263575.1 Aquihabitans sp.
CGACAACGGCGCCCGCCTCGAGACGTACGTGATCGAGGGCGTGCGGGGCAGCGGCGACGTCTGCCTGAACGGGGCGGCCGCCCGCCTGGTGGCCCCGGGCGACAAGGTCATCCTCATCAGCTACGCCGACTACGAGGACGCCGAGCTCGACGGCTACCAGCCCACCGTCGTCCACGTCGACACCGCCAACGGCATCGTCGACCAGGCCACCGCATCGGCCCTCGCCGCAGCCGACGCGCCGGCGCCGCGCCGCTACGTCGAGGTACCGGGCTGACCGATCCGGGCCCGGCGGGCAGACTGCACCGATGAGCGACGCCGAGCTGGACCTCCTGGTCCTCGGGTCCGGCGTGGCCGGCCTGTCCGCCGCCGTGCGGGCCGCCGACACCCACAAGATGCGCGTCGGCGTCCTCACCAAGGGCGAGCTCCCGCAGGCCACCACGCGCTGGGCCCAGGGCGGCGTGGCGGCCGCACTCGGCGGCGACCCCGACTCCACCGACCTGCACCTGGCGGACACGCTCGCCGCCGGCGCCGGCCTGTGCGACGCCGAGGCGGTGCGCGTCCTGGTCGACGAGGGCCCGGCGCGCGTCAGCGACCTGATCATGCTCGGGGCCATCTTCGACCGCGATGCCCGCGGCGAGCTCGAGCTGGCGCGCGAGGGCGGCCACACGCTGGCCCGCATCGTGCACGCCGGCGGGTCGGCCACCGGTGCGGAGGTCGAGCGTGCCCTGGTGGAGGCCGTGCAGCTCACCATGGCGGTGATCCACGAGCACGCCTTCGCCCTCGACCTGATCGTCGAGGCCGGGCGGTGCCGGGGCGTCACCGCCCGCTTCGCCGACGGCTCGGTGCGCGAGGTCCGGGCCGCCAACGTCCTCGTCACCACCGGCGGCGCCGGTCAGCTCTACGCGGTGACGACCAACCCGCTCGAGGCCACCGGCGACGGCATCGCCATGGCGCTGCGAGCGGGCGTGGCCGTGGCCGACGTCGAGTTCGTGCAGTTCCACCCGACGGCGCTGTCGGTCGACTCCATGCCCCGGCCCCTCCTGACCGAGGCGCTCCGGGGCCACGGCGCCCTGCTGCGCGACACCGAGGGCGAACGCTTCGTCGACGAGATGCAGCCGCGCGACGTCGTGTCGCGCGCCGAGACGTGGCGGATGCAGCAGCTCGGCACCGACCACGTCTTCCTCGACGCCACCGGCCTCGAGCAGTTCGACCAGCGCTTCCCGAACATCGTCGCCGAGCTGCGCGCCGCCGGACTCGACCCCGCCACGGACTGGCTGCCCGTCGCCCCCGCCGCCCACTACACCTGCGGCGGGATCGTCACCGACCTGCACGGCGCGTCGTCGCTGGCCGGGCTGTGGGCGGCCGGCGAGGTGGCCTGCTCCGGCGTCCACGGCGCCAACCGCCTGGCGTCGAACTCGCTGCTGGAGGGCATGGTGTTCGGCCCCCGCGCCGTGGAGGGGATCGAAGCCGGGGTGTCGGGCCCGGAGGCCAGCGGGGCCATGCGGGGCGTCCTCGGGATGGACCCGGATCGCCCCGACGCCGTCCCGCCCGGCGTGATCGGTGGCCGCTTCGTGCACCTCGACCCGATCGAGGCCGACCCCGGCCTGCTCGCCGACGACCCCGCCAAGGCCCGCACCGTCCTGCAGCGGACCCTCACCGACAACGCCGGCGTGCTCCGCGACGCCGGGCGCCTCGACGTCGCCGCCGCGGCGGTCGCCACCGCGCTGCGCACCCCCCGGGGCACGTCGGTGGCCGACCACGAGCTGCACAACCTGGCCACGGTCGGGCGGGCGGCGGTCGACGCGGCGCGCCGGCGCGAGGAGAGCCGCGGCGCCCACACCCGCGACGATTTCCCGGAGATCAGCCCGGCGTGGTCGCACCGCATCGTCTACGTCTGAGCCGGGGTCCGGGCGCCGTCGCGGGCGCGGGTAGCGTCGCCGCTCGAACAGGACACCCGAGGAGCACCCGCACATGACCGACACCGGCACCCACGGACCCAACTGGTACCCGGACCCCGTCGGCCGGCACGAGTACCGCTGGTACGACGGCACGAACTGGACCGACCAGGTCAGCTCGCACGGCCGGCAGGCGGTCGACCCCATCGCCGGGCCCGGTCACATCCCGCAGAGCGACGTCAAGCCCGAGCGCTTCGCCAAGGGGCTGGCGACCGCCGGGGTTCAGGCCGGCGCCGCCCAGGGGGGCGGCACGATCTTCACCGAGCCGGTGCTGGTGGTGAACCAGAAGGCGAAGATCATCGAGATCAACAACGAGTACGCGATCTCGGACCAGCACGGGAGCCAGATCGGCGCCGTGCGCCAGGTGGGTCAGAGCACCGCCAAGAAGGTCCTGCGGCTGGTCAGCAACGTCGACCAGTTCCTCACGCACAAGTACCAGGTGGTCGACGCCCACGGGCAGGTCCAGCTCCAGCTGACCCGCCCGGCCAAGGTGATGAAGTCGAAGATCATCGTGCAGGACGGCCAGGGCAACGAGGTCGGCCAGATCCTGCAGGAGAACATGATCGGCAAGATCCGCTTCGGCCTGGTGGCCGGCGGCCAGCAGCTGGGGTCGATCAACGCCGAGAACTGGCGGGCCTGGAACTTCGCCATCACCGACGCCGGCGGGGCCGAGATCGCAAGGATCACGAAGACGTTCGCCGGGCTGGCCCGGGCCGTCTTCACCACCGCCGACAACTACGTCGTGCAGATCCACCGCCCGCTCGAGGGGCCGCTGCAGGCCCTCGTGGTGGCGGCGGCCGTCAGCGTCGACACCGCCCTCAAGCAGGACGACCGGTAGGCCGGCGCCGTGACCGTGCCGGCGTTCACCATCCGCGCCGCGGTCACGGCCGCCCTCGCCGAGGACCTCACGCCCCTCGGGGACCTCAGCGCCGCGCTCCTCCCGCCCGAGGCGCGCGCCGACGCCCGGTTCGTGGTGCGCGGCGAGGGCGTGGTGGCCGGGGTGGCGTGCGTCGACGAGACGTTCGCCCAGGTCGACCCGACGATCGAGTGCCGGTGGGACGTCGCC
>DATAGR010000311.1:0-8076 GCA_036263575.1 Aquihabitans sp.
CCGTCCGCGCCACGGTCCCGCAACTCGAAGCCGCCGAGGGCGTCGCCCGCCGCCGGTGGGAGCAGCTGGCCGGACCCGGCGCCGATCCCGCCGACGTCGATGCCGTCGTCCACCGCTACGACCCCGGCCAGCGCCTGGTGGCCGACCTCGTCGGCCACCACCCCGCCGTGCGGGCCGCGGACCGTGTCGCCGGCGTGCACCGCGCCGCCTGGGTGCAGGCGTGGCGCTGCGAGGTCGGCGACGCCGCCGACCCCTTCGAGATGCCCGACCTCGGTGCGGCGCTCGAGGGGTGGGCACCTGCCGGCCCGCCGCCCTCGGTGGCCGCGCCGATGGCCACCGTCGTCCTCGCCGCACCCTACGCCGACCTCTCGGACGACCGGGCGCGGGCCCTCCACCAGCGCCTGCTGCACCTGCCCGCCGGCCCTCGGGTGATCGTGGTGCTCGGACCCGACATCACCGCCGACGTGCCCGACGTCGACCTGACCGGCCCGCTGCCGGTCGTCGACCTGACCCGAGCCGGTCCCGCGGCGGCCGACCCCAGCGCCGCCGACGTCGACGTCCGCCGCGCCCACGACCGGCCCTCGGTCCCCGCCCGACCCGGGGGCTGAACGCGCCGGAGCCGGGTCCGAGGACCCGGCTCCGGTTCGCGTCGTGAGGAGGCCGGCGGCGCCGGCGGGCCGGGACGAAGCCCGGCGGGGCGTCAGCTGAAGGACGAGCCGCAGCCGCAGGTGCGCTGGGCGTTGGGGTTGTCGATCGAGAACCCGGCCTGGTTGAGGCCGTCCTTGTAGTCGAGCGTGGCGCCGGTGAGCATCTGGGCGCTGGACGAGTCGACCACGACCTTCACGCCGGAATAGTCGGCGGTGACGTCGTCGTCGGCGACGTCGGAGTCGAAGAACATCTCGTAGCTGAAGCCGGAGCACCCGCCGGGGCGGACGGCGACCCGGAGGGCCAGGGCGGTGTCGCCCTCGGCGGTGATGAGTTCCTGGACCTTGCTGGCGGCGGTGTCGGTCAGAGCGATCACGGGTTCCTCCTCGGAGCGGACGGCGCGACCAGCGTACCCCCAGGCGGTCCCGTTGCACCTCCTCGAGCCGGCGCCGCCCCCGCCGCCCACCCGCCCGGCAGGGGGAGGTGGGAACCTCGCCGGTAGGCTCGCGGCGTGCCCGCGCCAGCGGCCGACCGGCCCACCTCCGACGACCTCCGCTCGCTCCTGCGCGGCGTGATCGACCCCGAGCTGGGCAGCGACATCGTCGAGCTCGGCATGGTGCGCGACGCCACGATCGACGACGACGGCGCCGTCGTGGTCACCATCGCCCTCACCACCTCCGGCTGCCCGCTGCGGGCGCAGATCCAGCGCGACATCCGCACGCGGGTCGGCTCGGCGCCCGGGGTCACGTCCGTGGCCCTCGAGTGGACCGAGATGACCGCCGCCGAGAAGACCCGGGCCATGACCAAGGCCCGCTTCAACGTCTCCCAGCGCGACGAGGAGACCGCCATCGGGCCCACCACCCGGGTCATCCTCGTGGCGTCCGGCAAGGGCGGCGTCGGCAAGTCGTCGGTCACCGCGAACCTGGCCGCCGCCCTCGCGACCCGCGGCCTGAAGGTGGGCGTGCTCGACGCCGACGTCTGGGGGTTCTCGCTCCCGCGCATGCTGGGCGTCTCCGGCCGCCTCCAGGGCCGGGCCGAGGGCGACCGCAAGCTGATGGAGCCGATCGAGCGGACCATCGGCTCGGGCCTGCTGCGCGTGGTCTCCATGGGCTTCCTCGTCGAGGACGAGGAGTCGGCCCTCATGTGGCGTGGGCTCATGCTGAACCGCGGCGTGCAGCACTTCCTGCAGGACGTCGTGTGGGGCGACGACCTCGACTACCTCCTCGTCGACATGCCGCCCGGCACCGGCGACGTCCAGATGGGCGTGGCCAAGATGGTCCCGCGCGCCGAGGTGCTGGTCGTCACCACGCCCGCCGTCGCCGCCCAGAAGGTCGCGATCCGCGCCGTCTCGATGGCCCGCAAGTCCTTCCTGCGGGTGGCCGGCGTGATCGAGAACATGAGCGCCTTCACCTGCGACCACGGCGAGTCCTACGCCCTCTTCGGTTCGGGCGGCGGCCAGACCCTGGCCGACGACGCCGGCATCCCGCTGCTGGGCCAGGTGCCGATCGAGAACGCCGTCTCCGAGGGTGGCGATGTCGGCCACCCCGCCGTGCTGGGCGAGGGCCCGGCCGCCGAGGCCTTCCGCGCCATCGCCGAGCGCATCGTCACCGAGGCGGTGCCGCCGGCCGAGCTGGCCGGCTGCTCGGCCCGCATGCTCGACGCGGCCGTCGCCGCCTTCGACGAGCTCGACCGCCAGGCCGCCGAGGCCTGACCGGCGTCGCCGGCCGCCGGGCCGGAGGCGCACCCCCCGGCGCGGTCGTCGCGCTCAGCCCTGATCGACCAGGGCCCGGGTGCGGCCGCCGACGATCTTGGCGACCAGCCACTCGCCGGCGTTGACCGGGCCGTAGCGCGCCGGGTGCTCGGCGCTCACGCAGGAGGGGATGCACTCGACGGTGAGCGACGGATCGCCGTCCATGAAGCGGGCCACCGAGCGGCGGCGGACCGGCCCGGTCCCGGCGGGCGGTGGCACGACCCGGTGCTGCGTCGACCGCCAGCGGTCGTTGGTCCAGCGGCCGAGGAGGTCGCCGATGTTCCCGATGAACGTCCCGGGGGGCGGCGAGACCGGGTGCCAGCGGCCGTCACGGCGGATCTCCAGGCCGGGGACGTCGTCGGCGGCGAGGAGGGTGAGCACGCCGTAGTCCGAGTGGGCGCCGAGGCGCATCTGCCCGGGCACCGGGTCGGGCGCGCCCTCGGCCCGCTCGTAGTTGATGGCGCGCGTGGTGATCACGGCGTCCCGGTTGCGCTCCACGAGCCACTCGGGCGGCAGGTCGAGGGCCAGCTCCATGGCCCGCAGCACCACGTGCGAGAGCTCCCGCAGGTGGGCCTCGTAGTCGAGGAAGGCGTCGCGGAGGCCGGCCGGGCGATCGGGCCAGACGTTCGGGTGGAAGTACCGGCGCATGGCGTCGAACGTCGGACCGACCGCGTCCTCCCGCCCGAACGTGATGGCCTCGAAGAGGTCGGGCGGCGTGGCCTCGCCGAGCGTGTAGGCGAGCCCCTCCTGGCCGAGCTCGGTGTAGCCGCAGTTCGCGGCCGGGTCGGCCACGATCCACCGCCGCTTCTCCTCGATCGGGAGGGCGAAGAACTCGCCGCAGGCGTCCATCCAGCGGTCGACGATCGTCGCGGGCACGCCGTGGCCGGTGAGGACCAGGAAGCCGGTGTCGCGACACGCGAGGTCGATGCGGCGGGCGACCGCCTCCCGCTCGGCGGGGCCTCCGTGGCGGAACGGCTCGAGGTCGACGGGGTGCACGGCGAGGTCGGGCATGGGCCCATGGTGGCGGTCACGTGTGACGGCCGGGTCACGCGTGCCTGTCGCCCTCCTTGTCCGAGCCGCGAGCCGACGCCCGCCCGGGCGACAGTGGGGTCAGGTCGCGATCCACATGGCGTCGGGGTCGTCGACGTGGTCGCTGTGCGCCCGCCCGTCGTCGGCCAGCTTGCGCAGGTGGGCCCAGACGCTGCGGCGGGCCACGGGGTGCAGGTCCTCGGCGACGTCGGCGTAGAGCGCCTCGACCAGCGCCTCCGTCCCGGTGCCGGCCGGGCCGGCGGCGGCGAGGGCCGTCGCGACCTGGGCCTCGCGCTGGAGCCGGTGGGCGAGGTAGTGGTCGAGCCGGGCCGCCGGGTCCTCGATCAGGTGCCCGTGGGCCGGCGCGATGCTCCGGAGCGAGGGCCGCCAGGAGCGGAGGCGCTCGATCGACGCCAGGTAGGCCGCCATGTCGCCGTCGGGCGGCGAGATGACCACCGTCGAGCCGTCCATGACGTGGTCGCCGGAGAACAGCAGGCGCTCGCGCTCGAGCAGGAAGCACAGGTGGTTCGAGGCGTGGCCGGGCGTGTGCACCGCCCGCAGGGTGAACTCGGTGCCCTCGACCGTGTCGCCGTCGGCGAGGTGGCGGTCGCACACGAGGCCGTCGCGATCGGCGAAGGCGAGCACCTCGGCACCCGTGCGCTCCTTGAGGCCGGCGGCGCCCGGCGAGTGGTCGGGGTGCGTGTGGGTGCAGAGGATCCACTTGATCTCGCCGCTGCCGGCGGCGGCCACCGCGTCGAGGTGGGCGGCGTCGTCGGGGCCGGGGTCGATGACGGCGACCTCGTCGATGCCGATGAGGTACGTGTTGGTGCCCGGCCCGGTCATCTTCCCCGGGTTCCCGCACAGCACGCGCCGCACGAGCTTGCCGAGGGCGATGGGCACATCGGGGACCAGCGCCGGGCGAGGCGGCAGGTCGGCCGCGACCGGTTCGCTCACGGTGCCGGCACCTCGTCGAGCCCGGTGGTGCGCGCCCGGGAGAAGTCCGCCCAGTCCACCGACGCGTCGGGCGCGGCGGCCTCGCCGTCGTAGTCGGCGTCGCCCGGGAGCGAGATGCGCATGCCGCCGTCGGTGGCCACCACGCGCGGGAGGATCGTCGGCACGTCGGTGATCTCGGTCGCCGCGGCGAGCGCCTCGCCGGCGGTGGCGAAGCGGGCGATGGCCCGGAGGCTGGCGGTGGTGGGCGGCATCATGGTCAGCTCGCCCGACGCCACGCGGGCGAGGCCGTCGGCGGGCCGCAGCCACTCGTTGGCGATGACCTCGTGGTCGTCGTGCAGCGGCGTCTGGTTCTCGGGGGCGGCGGTGAGGAAGAACCGGGTGTCGTAGCGGCGGGGCGCGCCCTCGGGCGTGATCCAGTGGCCGAAGTAGTGCATGGCGTCGACCGCGAGGCGGAGGCCTTCGGCCTCGCACACCTCGATCAGGCGGCGTTCCCCGCTGTCGACCGCGGCGCGGTGCTCGGCCCACCGCTCGATCCCGGCGTGGTCGTCGAGGTCGACGAGGCGGCTGTCGGGGCCGTAGGCGAGCAGCACGCCGGCCTCCTCGAAGCTCTCCCGGATGGCCGCCACCCAGAAGGCGAGGCCTCCGCCGTCGATGCCGAGGCGGCGGGAGGCGTCGGCATCGGTGCGGCCCTCGCACACCGGTTCGAGGTCGGTGTGGCGGTCGGCCGGATCGACGGCGCCGCCTGGGAAGACGTAGGCCCCGCCGACGAAGTCGGAGTTGAGGTTCCGCTTCAGCATGAAGACCTCGAGGCCGTCCTCGCCGTCCCGGAGGATGAGGACGGTGGCCGCGTCGCGCAGGACGACGCCGGTCGGGTCGGTCATCGCCGCACCGTAGCGAGCGGTCGCCGGCTCACGGGTCGAGCCGGCGGCGGTCGACGCCGTCGGCCTCGTGACCGGAGGCGTCGTAGACCGAGCCGGCCCGGAACGTCCCGATGAAGCGCCCGCCCGCGGCGGACCCCATCGAGGTGAAGAACCGCCCGTGCGTGCCGGCGGCGAAGCGCTTCATGAGCGGTGCCCGGACGAGCGCCCGGGTGGGCGGGATGAGCAGCAGGAAGGCGACCAGGTCCGTGAGGAACCCGGGCGCGAGCATCAGCGAGCCGGCCACGATGATGAGGAAGCCGTCGACGAGCTCCTTGGCCGGCACCCGGGCCTGGTCGACCGCCCGGCTGATGGCGGCGAGGGTGGCGAGGCCCTGGCGCTTGACGAGCCAGCCGCCGATGACGCTCTCGACGATGACGAGGGCGATCGTCTCCCACCCGCCGATGACCTGGGCCACCTGGATGATGAACCACAGCTCCACGAGCGGGACCACCACCAGGAGGAGCACGATCCACGCCATGGGTGAAGCGTACCGGCGCCTCGGCGCCGGCCGACCGGCGCCTCAGGTGAGCAGGGCCTCGATGCGGCGCAGGGCGACGGCGCACACCGCGGCGTAGGGAGCGGCGACGAGCGGCACGCGGAACCCCACCCGGCAGCGCCCGTCGCCGAGGTCCTCGACGCGGTGCGCGGTGGCGGGCACGCCGGCGACGCGCCACGCCCACGACACCCCCGGCACGAAGGCGGTGACCCGGAACGGGATCCAGGGGCCGACCGGCGGGCGGATGGCGCCTCGCGCGCCGGGCCGGATGCGGGTGCCGTCGCCGCCGTCGTCGATCCGGGCGGCGGCCACGGTGGGCCCCCACTCGGGCAGCACCGGACGTCGACCAAGAGGTCCCACGCCCGGTCTGCGGCGGCCTCGATGTCCC
The DNA here is from genome assembly GCA_036263575.1 of Aquihabitans sp. Classification (GTDB taxonomy): domain Bacteria; phylum Actinomycetota; class Acidimicrobiia; order Acidimicrobiales; family Iamiaceae; genus Aquihabitans. The sequence goes on from DATAGR010000311.1 coordinate 6,183, forward strand.
GGGTGACCCACATGGCGCGCACGTACCCGGTGGCACGGCGCGCCACCCGCGGGCCGGCACCGGCGCCATGCCGGCGGGTCAGGCGTCGCGCGCGAGGTCGTCGTCGAAGCGGCGGCGGAGGCGCTCGAGGCGATCGTCCCAGGCGGCCCCCACGTCGACCATCCAGCGGAGGGCCTCGTCGAGGGGCGCCGGCGTGAGCCGGTAGCGCTGCTCGCGCCCGACGCGCTCCGAGCGCACGAGCCCGGCGTCGGCCAGCGCGCCGAGGTGCTTGGCCACCGCCTGGCGGGTCACCGGCAGGTCGGCGGCGAGCTCGGTGGCGGTGGTCCCCGACCGGGAACCGACGACGCGCAGGATCTCCCGGCGGGTGGGGTCGGCCAGTGCCGCGAAGACGGGATCGGGGCCGGCGTCCACGGTGGTCAGCGACCGCTGCGTGCGCGGCGGTCCCGGCGAGCGACGCTGCCCCGCGGGACGTGGGCCCTCAGGCCCATGCCGGGGCCAGGGCCGGCGAGACCAGGCCGACGAGCTGTTGGAGCCGGGCGTCCCAGCGGGCGCCGGCGCCGGCGAGGTCGCCGACCTCGGCTCCGAGCAGCGCGCTGGCCCGGCCGCCGAGCGCGCCGACCGCGCCAGGGTCGAGCGTCTCGGTGACGGTCACCCGGGCGCCGTCGCCGTCATCCTCCACGGCGATCACGACCTGGGAGACGTCGTCGGGGCGCTCGTCGTCCCACCAGGCGAAGCCCACCCGGCGGCCCTCGGCCACCTCGGTGACGACGAGCTGCCGGGTGCCGCCGTCGTGGGCGACCACCGCGCCGGCGGCGCCGGGCACCAGGTCGACGTCCACGCGGGCGCCGAGCCAGCCGGCCAGGCCGTCGGCGTCGCCGACCGCGCCCCAGACGACGTCGGCGGCGGCGTCGATGCGCACGGAGCGGGTGATCGTCAGCGGGTCCACGGTCGTCCTCCGGAGGTCGGTTGCCCGCCATCGTGCCCAGCGACGACGCGAAACGCAACTGATCGGTTGCGACTTCGCTCCCGCCGCCGTACATTCGCAACCCAGCGGTTGCACGATGCGCCGCCCGATCAAGGAGCCGCCATGAGCCTGCTCGTGCCCACCGTCGTCGAACAGACCCCCCGAGGCGAGCGCGCCTTCGACATCTGGTCCCGTCTCCTCCAGGAGCGCCTCGTCTTCTTCGGCACGCCGCTCGACGACACCGTCGCCAACCTGCTCATCGCCCAGCTCCTCCACCTCGAGGCCTCGGATCCCGGCAAGGACATCCGGCTGTACATCAACTCGCCGGGCGGCGACATGACGGCGCTCTTCGCGGTCTACGACACCATGCAGCTGCTGCGCTGCGACGTGGCCACCTACTGCATCGGCCAGGCCGCCTCCGCGGCCGCCGTCATCCTCGCCGGCGGCGCCAAGGGCAAGCGCTTCGCGCTCCCCAACTCGCGCGTCCTGATCCACCAGCCCCACGGCGGGGCCCAGGGCCAGTCGAAGGACATGGAGCTGGCCGTGAAGGAGATGGTCCTGATGCGCGACCGCATGACCCACGCGCTGGCCGACGACACCGGCCAGAGCATCGACCAGATCACGACCGACATCGACCGCGACTACATCCTGCGCGGACCCGACGCCGTGGCGTACGGCCTGGTCGACCACATCCTCACCCGCCCCGACCCCATCCCCACCGAGGCGCTGCGCTGACCGGGGGGGCGCGCCGGTGCCCCGGGCCCGGCGCGCCCCCGTCCCGACCGGCAGAATGAACCGATGGCACTCGACGTCAACCGGTGGCTCAAGTACGCCAAGGCCCGCATCGACCACGCAGTCGGCCAGGGCAACCGCTCGCTCGACCGCCGGGAGGCCGAGCGAGAGGTCGAGCGGGCGGACCGGCCCTGGCTG
>DATAGR010000312.1:0-2983 GCA_036263575.1 Aquihabitans sp.
GACCCCACCGCGTCAACCGAGCGTTACCGTGCATTTCGAGCCTCCTGGGCTTCGTGGGTGCCTTCGACAGCTCCACACTCGCCCAGGGGGCTCACCTCTTGCCGAGACTCACGTCAACAACGTCCCAGGGCACAACAGCTAGTCCCGCCTCGCACGACCGGCCCGGACGGCGGGCTCGGACGGCGGGCCCGGACGACCGCCCGGTCGGCCGCTCCTACACTTCCGCCATGCCCGAGCGCCTCACCCACCTCGATCCGCTGGGTCGTGCCCGCATGGTCGACGTCACCCCCAAGGACCCGTCGCACCGGCGGGCCGTCGCCCGGGGGCGGGTGCACATGCAGCCCGAGACCACGGCGCTCGTGGCCCGCGGGTCGGTCGGCAAGGGCGACGTGCTGAACGTGGCACGCGTGGCCGGCATCCAGGCGGCCAAGCGGGCGTCGGACCTGATCCCGCTGTGCCACCCGCTGCTGGTGGGCGCCGTGCTGCTGAACTTCCACATCGACGACACGTTCATCGAGATCGAGGCCCACGTGGACACCGTGGACCGCACGGGCGTCGAGATGGAGGCCCTCACCGCGGTGTCGGTGGCCGCCCTCACCATCTACGACATGTGCAAGTCCGCCGACCGCTCGATGACCATCGGCGACATCGCCCTGTGGGAGAAGACGGGGGGCCGGTCCGGGGTGTTCCGGCGTGAGAGCGCCGATCCCGAGCTCGACCTGGGCCTCTGACCCCTCGGTGTGACCCGTCGCCCGGCACTGGCACCGGCTCCGGGTTCCGTAGTAGAACCGTAACAACCGCAGCGCCGCCGTCACCTGGAGAACCGGGGCCGGGCGCGGGCGGCTCGATCGAACGCACCCCCCGGGAACGTCCCATCCACCGCCCGCAGGCGGGCGCTGGGTACGGTCCCCTGACAGGTAGAAGGCAGGCCTGGAGAACGTGACGATGCTGGTACTGGTGATCTTGGCAGCGGTGTGGGCGGCGGTCCTGGTGCCGCCGGTGGTCCGGAACCGTCGAGAGGGTCGACCCGACAACTCGGTGGTCTCCTTCCGTGCCCAGCTCTCCACCCTCGAGCGGGCCACGCCCGGCACCTCGCTGCGCACCGTCTCGCACGCCCCGTCGTTCCCCACGGTCCCGATGCCCATGAACCGCTCGGCCGCCAAGCGCCGCCGCCGCGACGTGCTCGTCGGCCTCCTCGGCGCCACCGGCTTCTCGTTCCTGCTGCTCGTGCTGGTGGGCGGCCCGCTCGTCACGCTCCTCTTCCTCGCCGCCGGCGGCGCCCTCGGCGCCTACGTCTTCGCCCTGCGCCAGCTGCAGCTCCGCTCGCTCGAGCGGGTCGCCAAGGTCCGGCCGCTCGTGCCCCGGCACGCGCCGTCGCCGGTCCTGGCCATGCGCCGCACCGCCACCAACTGAGCCTCGGGTCGGCCACCGGCCGGGGCCGGCGCGCACCTCAGGTGGGGTGCACCGCGCCTCGGCGGCCGGCGATGCGGCGGACGAGCCGGTAGGCCCAGCGGCCACCGATCACCCACGGGGCCACCACGATGATGGGGTCCAGCCACTGGTGCGACAGGTCGGTCCGCCCTCTGCCGAAGCGCGACGCGACGCCGTGGCGGCGGCGCTCGCAGAGCACGCCGGTCTGGGTGATCGGGTTGTCCGGGCGCAAGGTCGCGAACGACCGCAGGTGGCTCTCCAGCGCGTCGATGCGATCGGCGCCGACCAGCAGCAGCCAGTGCGCGGCGCGGGCCTCGCTGTAGCGGCGGTAGGCCAGCTTGCGCACCACCCCGGAGAGGCCCTTCGGCGGGCACGACGTGCCGAAGACCGGCGTGAGGAAGGCGTGCTCGATCGAGCGCTCCCGTGGCCAGTGCTCGGGCTGGCGCTCGGGGAACGTGCTCGTGGCCGGGTCGATCTCGAGGCGCTCGCGCGGCACCGACGGCCGGTCGGCGGGATCGAGGTCGGCGCCCCACCCGGGGATGCGGGCGCGCAGCTGCTCGGAGGTCTCGGCGTTGGGCGGCTTGGCGGCGGTGTAGGTCATCGGGTCGGCTCCTGCTCGCCGGGTCGGGGCGGGCTCACGCCGCGCCGGGGAGGACGATGGGCTTGATGCAGCCGTCGAGCTTGGCGGAGAACATGTGGTAGCCCTCGGCGATGTGCTCGAGCGGGATGCGGTGCGTGACGATCTCGTTCGGCTTGAGGTAGCCGTTGCGGATGTGCTCGAACAGGCGCGGCCACTGGCGCTTCACCGGGCACTGGTTCATCCGGAGCGTCAGCCCCTTGTTCAGGGCGTCGCCGAACTTCACGGCGCTGAAGATGGGGCCGTAGGCGCCCATGACCGAGATGGTGCCGCCCTTGCGCACCGAGTCGATCGCCCAGTTGAGCGCCACCGGTGAGCCGCCCTGCAGCTTGAGCTTGGCCGCGGTGACGTGCTGGAGGAGGTTGCCGTCGGCCTCGGCGCCCACTGCGTCGATGGCGACGTCGGCGCCCAGGTGGCCGGTGGTCCGCTTCATGTGGACGACGAGGTCGTCGTGCTCGGTGAAGTTGATCGTCTCGGCGTAGGCGAAGGTCCGGGCCTTCTCCAGCCGGTACTCCAGGTGGTCGACGACGATGACCCGCCCGGCGCCCATCAGCCACGCGGAGCGGGCCGCGAACAGGCCCACCGGGCCGGCGCCGAACACGACCACCACGTCGCCCTCGGTGATGTCGCCCAGCTGGGCGCCGAAGTACCCGGTGGCGAGGGCGTCGGTGCACAGCAGCGCGTCCTCGTCGGCCATCCAGTCGGGGATGACGGTGGGGCCGACGTCGGCGAAGGGCACCCGCACGAACTCGGCCTGGCCGCCGTCGTAGCCGCCGCAGGTGTGCGAGTAGCCGTAGATGCCGCCGACGGCGGTGGCGTTGGGGTTCACGTTGTGGCAGTTGGCGTAGAGGCCGCGTGCGCAGAAGAAGCAGGTGCCGCAGTACACGTTGAACGGCACCATGACCCGGTCGCCCC
>DATAGR010000313.1:0-5462 GCA_036263575.1 Aquihabitans sp.
AGCCCCTGGATGACGTCGGCGACCACCAGGGCGCCGTACCGGTGGCAGAGCCCGGCCAGCGCCGCCAGGTCGGTGCGGCCGCCCCGTGCGTACTGCACCCACGACGCCACGACCACCCGCACCCGACCGCCGCCGGCGACCAGCGCGGCCTCCACGGCGTCCAGCGGCAGCGTCCAGCCGGGGTCCTCCGCCGCCACCTCGACCACCTCCACGCCGCGGTCGGCGAGCGCCCGCCACGGCGCCACGGTGAGCGGGTACTCGCGGTCGCCCAGGACGACCTGGTCGCCCGGCGCCCACGGCAGGGCGTCGGCGAGGCGTCCGACGCCCTCGGTGGTGCTGCGGACGAACGTGACGTCGTCGGCGTCGGCGCCCAGGAGCTCGGCGCACGCCCGCCGGACGGCCTCCACGCGACCGGCCCGCCGGTCGTGGGCGGTGGAGCCGAGCATGGTGGCCGCCGAGGCGTCTCGCGCCAGGGCGTGGGCGACGACGGTGGGCGGCGCCGCCACCCGGGCGTGGTTCAGGTAGCGGAAGCGGTCGGCCACCGGGAACTGGTCCCGGGGCAGGGGCGGGGCGCTCACGTCGGCCGGTCGTCGTCGATGAGCTGCTCGATGATCGGCAGCGTGCGCATCCGGATCTGCTCGGTGAGGGCGATCTGGGTGGAGGTCCGCATGATGCCGGAGACGTCGAGGACGGCGTTGAGCACCGACTGGAGGTGCTCGTTGGTGCGGGCGACCAGACGGCAGTGGAGGTCGCCGGGGCCGGTGGTGGAGTGGGCCTCGGTCACCTCGGGGATGTTGCGGAGGTGGGCGATGACGTCGTCGAGGCGGCCCTGGGCGATCTCGAGCTGGACGAACGCGGTGACGCCGTAGCCGAGCGTGCCGAGGTGGAGGTCCGGGTCGAAGCCGGTGACGACGCCGCGCGACTGGAGCTTGTCGAGCCGGGCCTGCACGGTGCCGCGAGCCACCTGCAGCTGGCGGGCCAGCTCCATCACCCCGGCCCGAGGGGCGCGGCTGATCGCCACCAGGAGGCGGGCGTCGAGCTCGTCGATGCCGGTCGGGAGCATGGGCAGAAGGTACCGGAGCGCCGCGGGGCGTCAGCCCGGGGCCACCGTCGTGCTGGTCACGTCTGCATCGGCACGGATGCACTCGGCGGTCGCCGCCTCCAGCTGCTCGTAGCCCTCCCGGTCGTCGACCGCCTCGTCGCCGTCGGGCGCCGACAGGAGCTCTTCGAGGTCGACGGTCACCTTGCGGCTGATGCACCGGGCCTGGTCGCGCTCGAAGTCGCGCTCGAGCAGGTAGGCGCGGTTGGCGGCCCGCAGCGCCTCGGCTCGCGAGGCGGCCGACCCGCCGTCGTCGTCGGACGACGAGCAGCCGGCGAGGAGCGCAGCGGCGAGCACGAAGGCGGTCCAGGGCCGGGCGACGGGGTTCCGTTGGCCACGCACGGGGACCTCCTCGACGTCGACCATGGGCGGCATCCATGGTGGCACGCGACCGGCCCGGCGCGGGACCGCGCCGGTCAGCCGGGCGCGGTGGTCGTGGTGGGGGGCGCGACCGTCGTCGACGGGGTCGACGACGTGGTGGGCGACGTCGTGGACGTCGGGTCGGCCACGCAGGCGGCGACGGCGTCGCTGTAGGCCCGCATCGGCGCCGACGCGGGGTCGAGGTCCGCGGTGCGGTCGAGGGCTCGGATGACGTCGGCGTCGGACCGCTCGACGATGCAGCGGGCCTGGGCGGCGGAGAAGGTGTCGCGCAACCGCGCCTCCACGCGCTCGCGGCGCTCCGCCGCGGGGTTCGGCTCGTCGTCGCCGCACGCGCCCAGGCCGCCGAGGGCCACGACGGCCAGCGCCGCGACCAGCGCCCCTCGGGCGCCCGCGGCGCGCCGCGTCACGCGGGGCACGCTGCCACCGCGTCCTGGTAGGGCTGGCCGGCGGCCAGGACGTCCATCTCCGACGCGGCCGCCACCGTCTCGGCGCCGAGCTCGTCGACCACGCAGCGCGCCTGCTCGGCGGGCAGCCCGAAGTCGCGCAGCTGCTCGACCGCCCGCGCCCGCACGCCGCGCTCCTCGACGTCGGCCGAGCCGTCGTCGTCGCCCCCGCACCCGGCGACCGCCGCCGAGAGCGCCAGGACCAGCGCGACCGTGGCCGTCGTGCGGTGGCGCACGTGGGGACCTCCTGGGGGACGGGCGGCGGACCCCGGCATCCTCCCACGCCGTCGCGGCGGGGCGGCGCACCCCGGCCGGCCTGCGGTGGGCCGTCGGTTTGCGTCGCCTGGGCTGGTGGACTGGACTTGACGGGCACGTATCCGCCCAAGTTCCACGGGGGTCGAGGCAGTCTCATGGCAATCGAGATCGAGACCAAGGACTGCACAGCGCTCGGCGACGCCGAGCTGGCCGAGCTGGCAGACCTGTGCGCCGACGGACCTGCCCGCTTCGAGGTCGGCGTCCTGTCGAAGGCGGCGGAGTCGTGGGTGCTGGTCACCCTGGCCCGGGAGAACGGGCGGCTGAAGGGCTTCTCGTTCAGCACCCTCGAGCGCATCGGCGGCACGCCGAGCGTGATCGTGGGCCTGGCCTCGATCAAGCGCACCGCCAAGCGCGACACCGTGCTGCGGGCCATCGTGCACGACCAGCTCCGCCGGGCCGTCCTGGCCTTCCCCGACGAGGACGTCCTCGTCGGCACCCGCTTCGCCTCGGTCTCGGGCTACGACGCCTTCAAGACGCTGCAGGACATCGTCCCCCGCCCCGACTACACCGCCACCGGCGAGGAGCGGGCCTGGGGCCGCCGGCTGGTCAAGCGGTTCGGCATCGAGAGCTCCCGCTACGACGAGCGCACGTTCGTCGTGCGCGGCGACGACTCGTACCCCGAGGTCCTCGACCACGAGTCGCTCAAGCCCGAGAAGCTCGATGGCTACGCCCAGTTCTTCGAGAAGGTCGACACCGGCCGCGGCGACGCCCTGATCGCGTTCGGCTGGGCCATGGCCGACGACCTGGTGAAGCTGGCCTAGTCGGCGCCTGCCGAGCCCCGGGTTCGGCGCCCCGACCGACCAGCACCCACCGACCGGCCGTGGAGCTCGGCGACGCCGTCCGCCGGCGCCGCATGGTCCGCGCCTTCACCGACGCGCCCGTGCCGGCCGACGTCGTCGACGGCCTGTGCGACCTGGCCCGCCGGGCGCCGTCGGCGGGCAACAGCCAGGCGACGGCCTTCCTCGTCCTCGACGACCACGCGGCCCGCAACCAGTACTGGGCCCTGACGCTCCCCGAACCGCGCCGGGCCACGTTCCGGTGGCCGGGGCTGCTGGCCGCTCCGGTGCTGGTGGTGGTGGCCGTGCGCCCCGACGCCTACGTCGACCGCTACGCCGAGGCCGACAAGGCGGCGACCGGGCTCGGCCGAGGTGCCGGGGAGTGGCCGGTGCCGTACTGGTGGGTCGACGCCGGCGCCGCCGCCGAGCACCTCCTCCTCGGCGTGGTGGACGCCGGCCTGGGCGCCTGCCTCTTCGGGTTGTTCGACCACGAGGGCGCGGTCGCCGACGCCTTCGGCGTGCCCGAGGGCTGGCGCCTGGTGGCGACGATCGCCATCGGCCACCCCGCCCCGGACGCCCCCGGCCGGTCCGCCGGTCGCCCCCGCCGCCCGCTCGACGAGGTCCGCCACCGCAACGGCTGGTGAGCGCCGATCAGCGCTCGGCCGGTGGCACCGCCGCCGGCGCGGCGGCCGCCTCGAGCTGGGCGACCAGCGCCGCCGGGTCGTCGACGGGCGCCCGGCAGGCGAAGTCGTGGCACACGTAGGCGAGCCCTGACGATCGCCCCTCCCACAGCGGCGACGGGTACGGCTCGCCCCACGCCAGCACGGCGCCGGGCAGGTAGCGGTCCTGGACGGCGAGCACCAGCGACGGCGCGTCGCCCACCACCGCCACCTCGGTGCTGCCGTGGACGACGACGTCGATGGCACCGAGCAGGTGGCCGAACGCCCCCGGGTGCTGCCCGGCGGCGGGCCCGAGGCGGGTGACGATGGCGATCGCGTGGTCGCGGTACCGCTGGTCGCCGGTGAGGGCGGCCAGGCGGAGCAGGGCGACCGCGGCGAGGCTGTTGGCCGACGGCGTCGCCCCGTCGAGGAGGTCCTTGGAGCGCGCCACCAGCCGCTCGGCGTCGTGGCCGGTGGTGAACAGGGCGGGGTCGTCGACGTCCCAGAACAGCTCGATCAGGTCGTCGGCCAGGTCCCGGGCCGCGCCGATCCAGCGGGCCTGGCCGGTGGCCTCGCCGAGGCGGACGAAGCCGTCGAGGACCGCGGCGTGGTCGGCCGCCAGGGCGAGGTGGCGGGCCCGACCGCCCTCGTCGTCGTCCTGCCACGAGCGCAGCCAGCGCCCCTCGGGGGTGCGGAGGGCGGCGAGCAGGAACTCGGCGTTGGCGACCGCGGCGTCGATCCACAGGCGGTTGCCGGTCGCCGCCCCGGCCTCGGCCAGGGTGGCGAGGGCCAACCCGTTCCACTCGGTGAGGACCTTGTCGTCGAGCCCGGGCCGGACCCGCTCCTCGCGGGCCTCGAGCAGTCGGCGCCGGGCGTCGGCGATGAGCGGCGGCTCGGGCTCGGCAGGGTCGCCGCGCAGGCGGTTCGGGATGGACGCGCCCTCGAAGTTGCCGGCGTCGGTGATGCCCCACCAGGCCAGGACGGGGCCGGCGTCGAGGCCGAGCACCGCTCGCACCTCCTCGGGCGTCCAGACGTAGTAGCGGCCCTCGACGCCCTCGCTGTCGGCGTCCTCGGCCGCCTGGAACCCACCGGCGGGGTGGCGCAGGTCGCGCAGGACGTAGCCGATGGTGTCGTCGAGGACCCGCCGGTACCTCGCCTCGCCGGTGACCTGCCAGGCGTGGAGGTACGTGCGGGCGAGGAGCGCCTGGTCGTAGAGCATCTTCTCGAAGTGGGGGACGAGCCAGGCGCGATCCACCGAGTACCTGGCGAACCCGCCGCCGAGGTGGTCGTGGATGCCGCCGGCGGCCATGGCGTCGAGGCTGCGGGTGACCACGGCGAGGGCCTCGGCGTCGTCGGGGTGGCGGTGGTGGTGCCGGAGCAGCACCTCGAGGGCCATGGTCTGGGGGAACTTCGGGGCGTCGCCGAACCCGCCGTGGACCGCGTCGTGCTGGGCCACCAGCAGGTCGCGGGCTGCGTCCAGGACCTCGGGGCCCGGGACCTCGGTGCCCCCCGGGACGGTGGGGGCGTTCAGGTGGGCGGTGAGGCGCGCCGCCTGCTCGACCAGGTCCGAGCGGCGGTCGGTCCACGCCTCGTGCACGGCCTCGCAGACCTGGAGGAACGACGGCCGCCCCCCGACGGGCCGGGGCGGGAAGTAGGTGCCGGTGAAGAAGGGCTCGCCGTCGGGCGTGAGGAAGGCGGTCAGCGGCCACCCGCCGGCGCCGGTCATGGCCTGGACGGCCTCCATGTAGACGGCGTCGACGTCGGGCCGCTCCTCGCGGTCGACCTTGAC
>DATAGR010000314.1:0-2807 GCA_036263575.1 Aquihabitans sp.
ATGGCCAGCGACCGGCCCGCCCAGGAGGTGGTGGCGCTGCTCAACCGCTTCTTCGGCGTCGTGGTCGACGAGGTCCACGGCCACGGCGGGTGGATCAACAAGTTCCAGGGCGACGCCACACTCGCCGTGTTCGGTGCGCCGTCGTCGGTCGACGACGCACCGGGCCGGGCCCTCGCCACCGCCCGGGCCATCGCCCGCCGCCTCCCGCTCGAGGTGCCCGAGCTAGGCGCCGGGATCGGCGTGTCGTGGGGGTCCGCGGTCGCCGGCCACGTGGGCGACGCCCGCCGCTTCGAGTTCACGGTGATCGGGGACCCCGTCAACGAGGCCGCCCGCCTGACCGAGCTGGCAAAGGCCCACGACCCGATGGTGCTGGCCTCGGCCGAGGCGGTCGAGGCCGCCGGGCCCGAGGAGCGGCGCTGCTGGGAGGCCGCCGGCTCGGCCGAGCTGCGCGGGCGGACCCGGGCGACGCGCCTGGCCCGGCCCGTCGCCCTCGGCTGAACAGGACCGCCGCCGGACGGCCTCGCCCTCGGATCAGGCGGTGGGCTCGGTGGCGGCCTCGGTCGGCAGGCCCCGACCCGAGCGCTGGAAGAGGGCGGCCACGCCGCGCTGGGCGAAGAGGCGGACCACGCCGATGACCACGCCCGAGACCACGGCCCAGGCCAGCGCCTCGTTCCACGTCGTCTCGCTGGTGGCCGGGTTGCCCGGCACCTTGCCGCGCCACCGGGTCCAGCCCTGGCCCATGAGCTTCTTGGTGATGGTGGCGGCGCCGATGGCCGCGCCGCCCGCGGCCACGGTCCACAGCAGGTCCTCGTCGTCGGCCACGTCTCGCTCCTCGTCGGTCGGCCGGCGGGCGCCGCCGGGCCTCGGGTCGGCCCCCTGCCTACCCCAGCGCGGTGGGGCGAGTCGCGCGCCGGTCCGTCACGCGAGGTCGGCGCGAGCCAGGAGGTCACCGGCGCGGGCGGGCAGCAGGCGGCGCCCGACCCAGCCCAGCCACGTCTCGGCGCCGACCGGCACCACCGGGCTGTTGCGGCCGACCGCCTTCACGATGGCGGCGGCCACGGCGTCGGGCGAGTGGCCCCGGCTGAACGTCTTCTTGGTGCGGGCGCGAGCCTTCGCCGTGTCACGCTCCCCGAGGAAGCGGGTGTGCTCGATGATCGGCGTGTCGATGACGCCGGGGCAGATGGCGGTCACGCCGACGCCGTGGCGGGCCCAGTCGCCTCGGAGGCACGCCGAGAGGTGGAGCACCGCCGCCTTGGTCGTGCAGTACGCCGGCTCGGTGCCGCGGGCGATGTAGCCCAGGCCCGACGACACGTTGACGACCTGGCCCCGGCCGGCGGCGGTCAGGTGCGGGCCGAACGCTTGGCACCCGTTGATGACGCCGTGCAGGTTCACGCCGAGGATCCAGTCCCAGTCCTCGGGCGTGGTGTCGAGGAAGCGGCCGGTCATGCCGACCCCGGCGTTGTTGACGACGACGTGCGGCACGCCGTGCTCCTCCACCACCGACGCCGCGAAGGCGGCGAACGCGGCCCGGTCGCTGACGTCGAGGTGGCGCCCGACCGACGCGCCGCCGAGCGCGGCGGCCGTCTCCTTCGCCGTCACCTCGTCGATGTCGGCGCACACGACCGTGCTCCCGGCGGCGGCGAAGGCGCGAGCCGTGGCCCGCCCGATGCCCGAGCCGGCACCGGTGACCACCACCGTGGCGCCGTGGAGGTCGAGTGGGGGACGTCGTGCCATGGGGATCCGTTCCGTCGTGCGGTCGTTCGGCTGGGCGAGGTGCGGCGCGGCCGCCGTCAGGCTGGGTCGGCCCAGATGCCGTTGCGCTTCCAGAGGCGCACGGTGAACCGGTTGACGAGGCCGAGCTCGACGCACAGCTTGCGCACCTTCTGCAGCGACTCGCAGACGCCGGCGATGGCCTCCGGCGACTCGGACAGCTGGCGCAGCGTCTCGGCCGGGATCTGGAACTCCTCGACGATCTGGCGCGGCGGCAGCAGCATCTGGCGCGCCATCTGCCCGAGCAGCATCGGCGCTGCGATCGACAGGCGGATCCGCTTCCACCGCGGCAGCTTGGGCACCTCCTGCTTGAGGTGGTGGCGGGCGAAGGAGAGGTGGCGGGCCTCCTCGGTCACGTGGATCCGCATGATGCGGGCCACGAGCGGGTGCGGGTCGCCGTCGCGGAGGACCTTGCGCTGCTGGTGGTCGATCGGGTCCTCGCCGCCCAGCACGAACAGGAAGAACAGCGACGGGAACCAGCGCGACAGGGCGACCACCCGCCGGGAGCCGACCTTCTCCCATCGCGAGAGCCCTTGCACGGGGAGCCCGGTGCGGTTCACGAACTCCTGGAACATGAGCCCGTGGTGCGCCTCCTCGATGGTCTCGTGGTACAGGTACCGGAACTCGGGCGAGCCGTTGGGCAGGCGGAAGGCGTACTCGAGCAGTCCGCGCTTGAGGATGTTCTCGAACTCGAGCCCGAGCTTCATGGCGGCGGCGATGCGGAACAGGCCGAGGCGCGAGCGCTCGGCCGACGACAGGCCGTCGTACCAGGCGGTGCCGCCGAAGAACTCCTCCGCCGCGCCCTCCCAGCGGGGGTCGGCGACGTCGATCGCCATCTCGGGGTCGTCCCACGCGATGTCGACGAAGGGGTCGTAGTGCTTCTCGACGGACTGGCGCGAGAGGCGTTCCACGAGGGCGACGTAGGTCTGGCGCGAGCGCTCGGCGGAGGCGACGTCGGCGACGGCCTCCTCGTCGAGCTGGTGGGCGGGGGCGAGTGCGGTGGTGGTCATCGGGTGCCTTCCTCGGCGGGGGGACGG
>DATAGR010000315.1:0-18044 GCA_036263575.1 Aquihabitans sp.
AAGTCGAGGCCGTTGTCGATCCGGTAGGCGGCGTGGAGCACCATGAGCTTGGCCTGGTACAGCTCCATGGTGGAGTCGGCGATCATCCACTGGATGCCCTGCTTCTCGGCGAGCATCGAGCCGTGGGCGAAGCGGTTGAGCGAGCGGTCCACCATCATGTCGAGCGCCGTCTCGGCCTGGGCGATCCAGCGCATGCAGTGCGCGAGCCGGGCCGGACCCAGCCGTGACTGGCCGAGCAGGTGGCCCTGGCCGCGGCCGCCGAGCATGTTCGAGTCCGGCACGCGCAGGTCCTCGATCACGATCTCGGAGTGCCCGGAGCCGCCGTGCATCGTCTCGACCTCGCGCACCCGGTTCCACCCCTCGGACGGGATGTCGACGATGAACGCGCTGTTGGCGGCCTGCGGGAGGTCGGGGTTGTCCTCGGTGCGGCAGACGAGGATGGCGAACTTGGCCCGGCGGGCGTTCGAGATGAACCACTTGTGGCCGTTGATGACCCACTCGTCGCCGTCCTGCACGGCGGTCGTCTGGATCAGCGTCGGGTCGGAGCCGGCCACCTCGGGCTCGGTCATGGCGAAGCAGCTCATGGCGGTGCCCTCGCAGAGCGGCCGGAGGTACTTCTCCTTCTGCTCGTCGGTGGCCCACTTGAGGAGGGTGTGCATGTTGCCCTCGTCGGGCGCCATGCAGTTGAAGACGAACGGGCCGTAGTAGGCCTTGGCCGCCTCGGCCTGCACCATGGCCAGCTCGACGTGGCCGAGGCCCATGCCGCCCCACTCCTTCGGCATGTGGGGCAGCCAGATCCCGGCGTCGAAGGCCTGCTTGCGCATGCCGAGGAGCTTGTTCAGGTAGTCGCCGCGGTCGAGGGTGTCGGGGTCGCCGATCTCGGCCTCGGTGGGCTTGATCACCTCGTCGACGAAGGTGCGGATGCGCAGGCGGAGGGCGTCGAGCTCGGGGGAGAGCGTGAAGTCGATGGTCACGCCGACAACTCTAATGCACTCGCATTCGAGCGCGCCCTGCCCGGCACCGCGCTCGGCCCAGCCCCCGGCCGGCTCAGGCTTGGTCGGCGCGAGCCCGCTCGGCGGCCGAGAGGACGGCCTTGAGCGACGCGGTGATGATGTTGGCGTGGGTGCCGATGCCCCACCGGGTCACGTGATCGGCGCCGACGGTCTCGACGTAGGCCACGGCGGTGGCGTCGGCGCCGGCCCCGAGCGAGTGCTCGTGGTAGTCGACGACGTCGATCTCGACGTCGAGCCCGTCGCGCAGGGCGGCGACGAACGCGGCGATGGGGCCGTTGCCGCCGCCGGTGACGGTCACCGGCTCGCCGGCCACGAGGACCTGGGCGGTGATGGTGGCGTTGCCGTCGGCGTCGGTGGCCAGCTCGTTCGAGCGCAGCTCGAAGTGCGGCTCGTCCGGGAGGTACGTGGCCGAGAACGTGTCCCACATGGCGCCGGGCGTGATCTCGGTGCCGCTGTCCTCGGCGATGGTCTGGATGGTCCGCGAGAACTCGATCTGCAGCCGGCGCGGGAGGGCGAAGCCGTGCTCGGCCTCCATGATGTAGGCCACCCCGCCCTTGCCGGACTGGCTGTTGACCCGGATCACGGCCTCGTAGGTGCGCCCGACGTGGGCGGGGTCGATCGGCAGGTACGGCACCGCCCAGCGCTCGTAGTCGCGGCCGCGGCCGGCGGCCTCGGACGCGGCGTAGAGGGCGGCGAAGCCCTTCTTGATGGCGTCCTGGTGCGAGCCGGAGAAGGCGGTGTAGACGAGGTCGCCGGCGTAGGGGTGGCGCTCGTGCACCGGCAGCCGGTTGCAGTACTCGGCGGTGCGGCGGATGGCGTCGATGTCGCTGAAGTCGATCTTCGGGTCGATGCCCTGGGAGAACAGGTTCATGCCGAGCGTGACGAGGTCGACGTTGCCCGTGCGCTCGCCGTTGCCGAACAGGCAGCCCTCGACGCGGTCGGCCCCGGCCAGCACGCCCAGCTCGGCGGCGGCAACCGCGCACCCGCGGTCGTTGTGGGGGTGCAGGGAGAGCGTGATCGCCTCGCGGTTCCGCACCGTCCGCAGGAACCACTCGATGGTGTCGGCGTAGAGGTTCGGCGTGTACATCTCGACCGTCGCCGGCAGGTTCATGATCAGCTTGCGGTCGACGGTGGGCTCGATGACCTCGGCCACGGCGTCGCAGATCTCCACCGCGTACTCGACCTCGGTGCCGGTGTAGCTCTCGGGCGAGTACTCGTAGCGCACCGCCGTCTCGGGGATCTCCTCCTCGAGCTTGCGGCACAGGCGGGCGGCGTTGACGGCGATCTCGGTGATGCCCTCCTTCGGCAGGCCGAAGACGACCTCGCGCTGGAGGGTGGAGGTCGAGTTGTAGAAGTGCACGATCGCCTGGCGGGCGCCGCGGATGCTCTCGTAGGTGCGCCGGATGAGGTCCTCTCGGCACTGGGTGAGCACCTGGATGGTGACGTCGTCGGGCACGAGGTCGTCGTCGATGAGCTGGCGGACGAAGTCGAAGTCGGTCTGGCTGGCCGAGGGGAAGCCGACCTCGATCTCCTGGTAGCCCATGGCCACGAGCGTCTGGAACATCTTGAGCTTCCGCGCCGGGTCCATGGGGTCGATCAGCGCCTGGTTGCCGTCACGGAGGTCGACGGCGCACCACTGCGGCGCGGCGGTGAGCCGGCGATCCGGCCACGTGCGGTCGCGCAGGTCGAGCGGCACGTGCGCGGCGTAGCGCTCGAACGGCATCGGCTTCGGGGTGGCGGGCTGCGGGGGCATCAGGGGCTCGGTTCGCTCGGTGTCGCGTGGTCGGAAAACGAAAGAAGCTCCCGGCCCGGGGGCGCAGGAGCTTCGGCACGTGCCGCAGGCGCGGCGGGGCACGTGCCTACGTAAGCAGGAGGAGTCGGGTCGCCGGGCGCATCCCGACCATCTGACACCTGGCGCCGACGGCCTGTCAACCCCGATGGGTGGGTGACGGGCCGCCGGCGCGTGGTGTGGGGACGGGGGGGAGGGTCGGCTCAGGCCGGGGCGGGCACCAGCGCCGGTGCGCCGTCGGCGTCGACGGCCGCCTCGGGCCCGTCGGCGGACCCGTCGACGAGGAGGACCTCGCCGCCCGGGTCGGCCTCGGGGCCGGGGCCTCGCAGCAGCACGTAGAGGAGGGCCCCGGCGGCGAGGGCGACGCCGAACCACATCGACGTGCGCCAGCCGTCGACGAACGCCTCGCCGGCCGTCGCCAGGACGTCCCGGGCGACGTCGGGCGGCGTGGCCGGGTCGCCGGCCACGGCCAGCGCCCTGCCGATGCCCTCGCGGACCGGCTCGTAGGCACCCTCGGGGAGGGTGCCGGCCAGGTCCGAGACGCCCGAGCGGTAGCCGCTGTTGAGCATCGAGCCGAGCAGGGCGACGCCGAGGGCCCCGCCGAGCTCCCGCACGGTGTCGTTCAGCGCCGACGCCACGCCCTGGCGCTCCTCGGGGAGGGCGCCGGTGATGGCGGTGGTGCCGGGCGTCATCGACAGGCCGAGGCCGGCGCCGATGATCACGAGGCCGGGCAGCACCGACCAGTAGCCGCCGTCGGCCGAGGCCATCATGGCCAGCACGACCAGGCCCGCCGTGAAGGTCCCGAGGCCGGCGACCAGCATCTGGCGGTTGCCGAAGCGACCGGCCAGCCGTGGTGCCACCGACGACAGGCCCATCAGCATCACCGCCATCGGCAGTAGGCCGCTCGCCGAGCGCAGGGCGCTGTAGCCGAGGACGGCCTGGAGGTACTGGAGCAGCACCAGGAAGAGGCCGAACATGATCCCGAAGACCACGACGAGGGTGACCGAGCCGGCGGCCAGCGACCGGTCGGCGAAGACCCGCACGTCGAGCAGCGGGTGCTCCTGGCGGCGCTCCCACGCCACGAAGGCGAGCAGGGCGACGACGCCGACGACGATGCCGGCCACGGTGAGCGGGTCGGTCCAGCCCTTCTCGGGGCCCTCGTGGATGCCGAGCACGAGCCCGCCGATGGCGAGCGCCGACAGCACCGAGCCGCCGATGTCGAAGCGGCCGGCGTGGTCCTCCTTGGAGTTGCCCACGGAGGCGACGGTCAGCACGAGGGCGATCGCCGAGAGGGCGATCGGGAGGGCGAAGACCCAGGGCCAGGTCAGCTCGTCCACGATCAGCGACGAGGCGAACAGGCCGATGATCCCGCCGGCGCCGGCGAAGCCGGTCCAGATCCCGATGGCCTGGGCCTTGCGGTCGGCGGGGAACGACGACGTGATGGTCGACAGGGTGACCGGCATGATCAGAGCGGCGCCGGCGCCGGCGACGATCCGGGCGACGAGCACCACGCTGGCCGAGGCGGCCATGGCGGCGACGAGGTTGGCGGCCGAGAACAGCACGAGGCCGCCGACGAGGAGCCACTTGCGACCCCACCGGTCGCCGATGGCGCCGAGGGGGAGCAGCAGGGCGGCGAGGGCCACCGTGTAGCCGTTGATGATCCACAGCAGCGTGCTCTGCGAGGCCCCGAGGTCGGCGGCCATCGCCTGCTGGGCGACGTTGAGGCCCGACACCGAGCCCACGACGGCGACGAGGGCGGTGCACATGGCGATGAGGACGAGGCGCTGGCGGCGGGGGTCGGTGATCACGGCGCTGCCGGTGGCCGCCGATCCGGGATCGGGTGGTGCGTGGCCGGCGAGGGCGCCGGGGGAGGCGGGGGACATGGTGTGCTCCATCGATTTCAGGTACGATACGGTATCGTACGATTCAGTACGGTGCGGTACCGTACTGAAGTTGTCCACCCCCAAGAGACCGAGGTCACACCCGTGCCGGGCGAACTACCGTCTGTCGACATCGCCGAGGACCCGCGCATCAGCCGCACGCGCCGTGCCGTGCTCGACGCCGCCGTCGAGCTGCTGGTCGAGGGCGGTGCCGACGCCGTGACCATCGATGCCGTGGTGGCCCGCTCGAAGGTCGCCAAGAGCACCATCTACCGGCACTGGGACACCCGCGACGACGTCCTCCTCGCCGCCCTGCACGCCTGCGGGCCCGACCTCGAGGACCCCGATCCGGCGCTCGGCACCGTCGAGGCGCTCCGCAGGATCGTCCGCAGCGTCGCCGAGATGACCTCGGACCCGGTGACGGCGCGCGCCATCTCCACGATCCTCCTGCTCCGCCTGGAGCGGCCCTCGCTGCAGGGCCTCGAGCCGGACCTGGAGAAGGACCAGATCAAGGTGCTGCGGCGGGTGCTCGACCGCGGCGTCGAGGAGGGCGTGATCCGCCCGGGCTACGACGTGCAGCAGGCGTCGGCCCACCTCGTCGGGCCGCTGATCTTCGCCCACATCACGGGATCGCTCCCGAGCGACGAGGCGCTGGCGGACCAGACGGTCGAGGTCTTCCTCGCCTACTACGGCACGGGACGGGGCTGAGCGCCCCGGCGGTCAGGCCGGCTGGAGCTCGTTCAGCGAGGCCACGTTGTCGGCGAGGATGAGCCGCTGCTCGGGCTCGGGCAGGTGCAGCACCTCGGTCACGTAGTCGAGCGGGTGGGGCAGGGCCTCGATGTGGGGCCAGTCGCTGCCGAAGATCACCCGGTCCACGCCGACGGCGTCGATCACGTCGTCCACCTGGTCCTCCCAGAACGGGTTGACCCACACGTGGCGGCGGAACGTCTCGACCGGGTCCTCGGGGAACCAGCCGTTCATCTTCCGGCCCAGGACCCGGAGCCGCTCGAACATGCCGGGGAGGAACTTCGAGCCGTTCTCGACCGACGCCACGCGCAGGTTGGGGAAGCGGTGGAAGAGGTTGTCGCACACCAGCGCGGACAACCAGTCCTCGATCGGGCGCTCGAGCTGCATCATGCGGATCGGCTGCGGCACGCCACCGAAGTCGGTGGTGAAGCCGTCGGTCGCGTACCCGTGCGACGTGTAGCCGCTGTCGCCGGCGTGCACGACCACCGTGACGCCCGCCCCGTTCACGCGGGCCCAGAACGGGTCGAAGTCGGGGTGGCCGGGGGAGCGGGGCCCGTCGACCGTCGTCGCCGCGGCCGGGCGGGTGACGATCGTGCGGGCACCGCGCTCGAGCGCCCACTCGAGCTCGGCGCACGCCCAGCCCACGTCGACCAGCGCGACGTACGGCGCCGAGAAGATGCGGTCCCGGTAGTTGAAGCCCCAGTCCTCGTCGAGCCAGCGGTTGAACGCGGTGAACAGCAGCTGGACGGCGCCGGGATCGTCCTTGAGCGGCTCCTCGTAGATCATCCCGAGCGTCGGGAACAGCCACACCTTGTCGAGGCCGTGGGCGTCCATGGTCGCCAGGCGGGCATCCCGGTCGCGGTACTCGGGACGGATGGGCTCGTGGCGGCTGAGCAGCTCGAGCGGGTCCTCGTCGTTCGGGTTCCCGCGGAAGTAGTCGGCCAGCACGCCCGGGAAGGCGACCGGGTCGAACGTCGCGTTCTTCACGCCGCGGAAGACCTTGCCGCCGAGGATCGGGTACGTCCGCCGGCCGATCTGGGCCCACTCGAACACCCGGGTCGCGTGCTTCGGGTCGAGGTGGCGGCTGAACGCGTCGAGCGCCTCGTAGTAGTGGTTGTCCGCGTCGAAGGGCCGGTAGCCGAGGGCGGGCGCGGGGTCGGTCATGGGTCCTCCAGCAGGCGGTGTCCGGGACCAGACTAGAACGCGTTCCAGTTCAGCGCCCAGGGCGGGTCAGCTGCCGAGGGCGAAGGCGATGACGTCGTCGGCGATCGTGTCCGGGTCCTGGAACGGGCCGAAGTGGCCGAGGTGGCCGTAGCGGCGCAGGCTCCCCCGTGGCAGCGCCTCGGCGATGGCGGGCGCGAACGCACCGGGCCCGGGACCGCCGTCGCGGGCACCGCAGGCGACCATGACCGGCGTGTCCACGTCGACCATGGCCTCGATGCGGGGCTTGCCGGCGGCCTCGAACACGGCCGCCTCCTGCTCCGGCGTGCACTTGAGCGTGATGGTGCCGTCCTCGGCGTCGGCGAACCCGTGCTCGACGTAGGCGTGGAGCACGTCGGCTCGGAACCGGCCCAGCGGGGGGCGGCCGGCGTAGCGCGCCAGCGCGTCGGGCCGGCTCGGGAACGACGGGCGGCGACGGCGGGCGGCCGCCGACATCGGGTTGCCGCCGGGCACGTCGTCGAACGCCGGCGGGACGATGATCGGCTCGAAGAGGTAGGCGGACCGAAACGTGCGGGGCGCCCGCAGCTCCGCGGCCATCAGGCAGGCGCCGCCCATCGAGTGGCCGACGCCCACCAGCGGTCCGTCGCCGATGGCGGCCGCGACCGCCAGCACGTCGTCGGCCATGCCCCGCCAGGTCATGTCGCCGTCGGCCGGCGCCGTGGCGTCACCGTGGGCCCGGAAGTCGAGGGCCCACACGTGGAAGCGGACGGCGAGGGCGGCGGCGAAGGGCCGGTAGGCGCCGGCGCAGAAGCCGGTCGCGTGGGCGATGAGGAGGGAGGGGCCGTCGCCGCCGAGGTCGTGGAGCTCGAGCGTGACGTCGTCGGTGGAGGGGACGCGCACCCGCAGGTCCTACCGGCCGGGCGTGGCTCGCGCCAACGGCGCCGCCGCGCGATCCGGTGTCGCGGTCAGGCCGGCGGGTCGTCGAGGAGGGCCACGAGGCGCTTCGGCGCGACCGTCCGGTACGCGTCGGTGACGATGCCGCCGAGCTCCTCCCAGTCCGGGCTGCGATCGAGGCGGACGCCGAGCCAGCCCCGGCCGCCGACGTAGGGCGGGCGGAAGAAGCGGTCCGGCTCGGCCTCCACGAGCTCGGCCTGGACCCCGGGCGGCGCCGCGCACCAGATGCCGAGGATGCCGTCGCCGTGGTGGTCGTCGAGGAACATCACGAACGAGGTCTTGCCCCGCACGAAGAACGTGGGGGAGCCGTGGCTGAGCCGCTCCTCGACCTCGGGCAGCGCGAGGCAGTGGGTCCGCACCTCGCGGAGGGCCCGCCCGGCCTGGCGCGCCGTGGCCACGATCAGGCGTCCCGCCGGTTGGCCAACGTGGCTCCCACGAGTCAGACCGTAGCCACCACGACGACGGGCGCCTCCCCTGGTCCGATCCCCGCCAGCGACCGCGCGTCCCCCGCCGTAGCGTGCGATCCATGACGACGGCCCCCGCCCCCCACCGCACCGGTAGCGCCCCCGCCGACCCGCCCCGGTCGACGGTGTACGCCGTGGTGCCGAGCCCGGTCGGCGACCTCACGCTGACCGGCACGGGCGAGGCGCTCACCGGCTGCTGGTTCGAGGGCCACACCAAGCCCACCGCGATGGGTCCCGACCTCGAGCTCGACCCGGAGCCCTTCGCCGAGGTCGTCGAGCAGCTCGACGCCTACTTCACCGGCCGCCTGCGCCGCTTCGACGTGCCGCTCGCCCCGCACGGCACCGCGTTCCAGCAGCAGGTGTGGCTCCAGCTGCGCCAGATCCCCTACGGCGAGACCCGCTCGTACGGCCAGCTCGCCACCGCCCTCGGCTCACCGGGCGCGTCCCGTGCCGTCGGCCTGGCGAACGGCCGCAACCCGCTGTCGATCATCGTCCCCTGCCACCGGGTCATCGGCGCCGACGGCAGCCTCACCGGCTTCGGCGGCGGCATGGAGCGCAAGCGGTTCCTGCTCGACCTCGAGCAGGGCGTCGACGCCCTCCTCTGACGCAGGCCGGGCGGCCCTCCGACCGGGTCAGGGGTGGGGGGTGATGTCCTCGGCGGTGGGCGGTGCCAGGTCCGGCAGCGCGACGGCGGCCTGGTAGCGCCGCGCCTCGGCGAGCACCTTGTCGCCGTACGGCCCCGACTGGTTGTACGAGAAGAGGGCGGCGCGCATGTTGGGTTCGTCGGTCACCCCGCCGCGGCCGAAGCACAGGTAGTTCGCGGCCGCGGCGGCGGTGTCGTAGAGGTTGTGGGGGTCCGAGGCGCCGTCGCTGTTGCCGTCGCGCGCCCACGCCCTCCACGTGCCGGGGATGAACTGCATGGGCCCGACGGCGCGGTCCCACACGACATCGCTGTCGAGCGCGCCGCCGTCGGTGTCGCCGATGGCGGCGACGCCGGGGCGCCCGTCGAGCGGGATGCCGAGGATGCGGCCCGACGTCGTGCCGGTGGCCAGCACCTCGTTGCCCTGGGCCGTGCCGTGGCCGGTCTCGACCTTGCCGATGCCGGCGAGCAGCCACCACGGGATCGGGCACGGCGAGCTGGCCGAGGCCCGCCAGTAGGCGTGGAGCCCGACCAGGGTGAGGTCGAGCCCGGACACGGGGGCCAGCAGGCGGGACTCGCGGCGGGCCACCAGCGCCTCGGCCCGGCGCTCGCCGGCGGCCACCAGCTCGGCCTGGCGGTCGCGCACCCGCTGCTCGGCCTCGCCGACGAGCCGGTTGAGGTCGTCGCGTCGGACGATCGCCGCCTCGAGCTCCGCCCGGCGGGCCTCGCGCGCCTCCTCGGTGCGGGCCAGGCGGCGGCGCTGGGCCGCCTCGGCGCCCCGGGCCTCCCGCCAGCGGCGATCCGCCTCCTCGACGAAGCGGCTCTGGACGTCGATGGCTCGGTCGCGGATGTCCTGGCGGCGCTCGCCCGCCGTCATCTGGTCGAACGTGCCGACGACGGCGAGGCTGTCGGCGGGCTTGGAGGTGAACGCCGAGGTCACGACGGCCCGCAGGCCGTCCTCCTCGATCGTGAGCTGGTCGCGCGTGCGGGCCGTGGTCGCGATGCGCTCCTCCAGCTCGTCCTCCTGGCGCACCACCTCGCGCTCCGCCTCGGCCAGCGCGCCCTCGGCGGCGACGACGTCGGCGCTGGCATCGGTCGACCGGGCGATGAGGTCGTCGCGCTCGCCCTCGGCGTCCC
This sequence comes from Aquihabitans sp., assembly GCA_036263575.1. Classification (GTDB taxonomy): domain Bacteria; phylum Actinomycetota; class Acidimicrobiia; order Acidimicrobiales; family Iamiaceae; genus Aquihabitans. Next base: position 9,786 of record DATAGR010000315.1, read on the forward strand.
GCACGCGCTGCCCGGCCTCGCCCTCGGTGCGGACGGCGTCGGCGTATCGACGGCCGGCCGCGGCGACGGCCGGCGTGTCGCCGACCGGCACGTCGTCGAGGACGGGATCGAGCTCGGCCACGGGGCCGGTGGGCGGGGGCGGCGGCGAACCGCCGGGCGGGACCTGGGCGCCGGCCGCGGGGGCCAGGAGCAGGGGCGCGACGAGGACCGATGCCGCCGCGAGCCCCAAGGCTCGCCCCATCCACCCACCGCTGTCGCGCACGCCGTGAAGCTATCGGAGCGTGGCCGCCGCTCTTGAGGCGGCCCCGCCGAAGGGTCCGGACGGGGGAGGAGGGCGATCCTGGGCGGCCGGACCGGTTGGCTAGGGTGCGCCCCCATGTCTTTCACGTACTCGCGGCGCATCGCCGCGCCTCTGGTCGCTGCGGCGATCCTCCTCGCCGGGTGCGGCGAATCCGACACCCTGAGCGGCGAGGTCGTGGAGGACGGCCTCGGCTGCCAGCCCACCCAGGTCGACCTCCGCACCGGCGAGGTCCCCACGGTGGAGGCGGTCGCCGAGGCACCCGCCGAGGTCGCCGAGGAGGACCTCGACAAGGGCACGGGGTGCTCGCTCGACGCCGGGGCCTACGTCACGCTCGACCTGGTGGGCGCCACCGCCACCGACGCCAAGGTCTTCACGAACACGTTCGAGGACGAGCGCCCGATCACCGCCTCGCTCGGGTCGGGGCAGCTGCTGGCCGGGCTCGAGACGGGGCTCGAGGGCATGAAGGTCGGCGGTCGTCGCCAGATCACGCTGCCGGCGGCCGACGCCTACGGCGCCGAGGGCAACCCCGCCCAGGGCATCGGTCCCGACCAGGCGCTCATCTTCGTGGTCGACCTCGTGGCCGTCACCGACGGCCCGGCCTACTGCAACGCCGCCACCGAGATCCCGCCGGGCAAGGAGGGCTCGGGCAAGCCGACCGAGGTCGAGATGCCGCTCGAGGCGCCCACCGGCGAGGTCGTCACGACCGACCTCACCGAGGGCACGGGCGACCCCGTCGAGGAGGGCGACTACGTGACGCTGCACTACCTCGGCGTGTCGTGCTCGACCGGCCGGCAGTTCGACTCGTCGTGGGACACCGGCGAGCCCTTCCCCGTCACGCTCGGCGAGGGCACCATCCCCGGCTTCAGCACCGGCATCGTCGGCATGAAGGCCGGCGGCCAGCGCCGCATCGAGATCCCCGCCGCCCAGGGCTACGGCGCCCAGGGCCAGCCGCCCGACATCGGCCCCAACGACCCGCTGGTCTTCGTCATCTCGGTGCTGGAGGCGGCCGACGAGCCGCCGGCCAGCACCACGCTGCCCACGGACACCACCGCGCCGGCAGGCGATGCCTCCACCACGGTCCCGGGCGACGCCTCCACCACCACGGCGCCCGCCGGTGAGGCCACCACGACGACCGGGGCCGGCGACGAACCGCCGCCCACGACCGCCGTCGACGGCGGCGACACCACCACGAGCACGACCGAGCCGTGACGCCGGTGCCGGGCTGGCTCCTCGGGGCCGACGGGCCCTACGGCGACGGCACCATCGACAACCTGGTCCTGCAGCCGGCGGCGCACCGCACCTCGGGCATCGTCGTGCTGGTGGCGATGGTGGCGGCCACCGTGCACCTCGTCCGCCTGGCCATGGCGCGCCGGGCGCTGGACCGGACCGGTCGGGTGCTCCTGGCGGTCGCCCAGCTGACGCTGATGGTGCAAGCCCTGCTCGGCATCAAGCTGCTCGACCAGAACATGGGCTCGAACCAGCTCTACATCCACTACATCGGCGGGCTCATGCCGCTCGGCTTCTTCCTCGCCGCCGGCTGGTTCGGCCGCTCCGACTCGCCGGCGCGCACCCGCTGGCTCGCCGGCCTCACCGCCGTCGGCATGGTGTCGGCGGCCATGGCGTTCTTCATCGGCCGGGCGTACGTCAACCGGGGCCTGACCTGACGCGCCGGCCGAACCGGCCGGGGGAGCGTCGGTAGGGTGACCCGCGCCATGTCGCTCGCCACGCCTGCCCTGCTCGCCGCCGTCGACCCCGCCCGGCGGGCCGAGGCCTGCGGGGAGGAGGCCGGCAACGCCTGCCGGTTCGTGATCGAGCAGACCGACAGCGTCGGCCTGGCCAAGCTGGCCGGCTGGCTCACCGGGGCACCGCTCAAGATCGTCCTCGTGCTGGCCGGCGCCTGGCTCCTGAACCGGGTGGTGCGGCGGGGGATCAAGCGGTTCTCGGCCCGCATCGAGGGCGCCGAGCGATCGGGCCGGTTCAAGCGCATGCGCGACCGCACGCCGTCGGTCTTCCTCGCCACCGGTGAGGTCAACCTCCGCGCCGCGGCCCGGGCCCAGACGATCGCCATCGTGCTGCGGAGCATCTGCTCAGGGATCATCTGGGTCTTCGCGCTGATCTACGTGCTCGGGGCCCTCGGCCTCGAGCTGGGGCCGCTGCTCGCCGGCGCCGGCGTGGCCGGCGTCGCCCTCGGCTTCGGCGCCCAGAGCCTGGTGAAGGACTTCCTGTCGGGCATCTTCATGCTGATCGAGGACCAGTACGGCGTGGGCGACGTGGTCGACGTCGGCGAGGCCATCGGCACCGTGGAGCAGGTCACCCTGCGGGTCACCCGCCTCCGGGACCAGAACGGCACGGTGTGGCACGTGCCCAACGGCCAGATCCTCCGGGTCGGCAACAAGTCGCAGCAGTGGGCGCGCGCCGTGCTCGACGTCCCCGTCGCCCCCAGCGCCGACCTCGAGCGGGCCGCCGCCGTGATCGCGGAGGCCGCCGCCGCGGTGTGGGCGCTCGACGAGGCCGGCCCCGACGTGCTGGAGGAGCCCGAGGTCCTGGGCATCGAGTACCTCGGCCCCGACGCCGCCACCATCCGGGTCCAGGGCAAGACCCGCCCCGGCGCCCAATGGCGGGTGAGCCGCCTGCTCCGGGTCCGCATCGCCGAGGCCCTGGCCGAGGCCGGCATCGACCTCCCCCCGTCCACCTTCATCCGCCCCGGCGCCGCCGCCCGCTGACCCGGCTGACCCGCCTGACCGTTCTTGGTACAGGGATGGTCGCCATCCGACCAACGGTGTACCAAGAAGCGCCCGGCGCGTTGGCTGCGGAGCGAGCGAACCGTTCTTGGTACGGGGATGGTCGCCATCCGACCATCGGTGTACCAAGAAGCGTCCGGCGGACCGGCGGACCGGCGGACCGGCGGACCGGCGAGCCGGCGGGCCGGCGGGCTGGGGCGGGCCGGGTGGCGCCGGTTGGGGGCGGTGGGCGATGCTGGGCCCCATGGCTGACGGTCACGACGCGAACGCCCACGACGACCACGGCGCCGCGGGCGGCGCGGGTGCCGTGGCGCTCGGCCAGGGCGCCGGCGGTGCGGCGACCGGGGCACCGGCCCGCCCGGGCATCGACCACGCGGACCACGGCCACGACGCCCCCCTGCAGGACCACCCGGACCACGCCACCGCGGCCCACGGCGGGCACACCGCCCACGACGACCACGGCCACCAGAGCGCCCACGGCGGCCACGACGAGCACGGGTCCGGCGGCGACTTCTGGGTCGTCCCGCCGCTGGTGGTCGGCCTCGTCGTCGGCCTGATCATCGCCATCGTGCTCGGCCTCCAGAGCGGCGCCCCCTCCTTCGGCTGACCGGCCAGCCGGCCGGCCACGGGCGGCCCGGCAGGCGCTACGGGACCTCGGGCGCGTCGGCGGCGCCCTCCCACGGGCAGTGGCGGCAGCCGCTGCCGCAGCACGCGCCACGGTCGGCCAGGTACGCAGCGGTCAGCACGACGTAGCCGGTGGCCGGGTCGAGGTACGACGACAGGCCGGCGGCGACGGCACGCTCGTGGCGGGCGAGGATCTCGGCCCGGCGCGGGTGGTCGGAGGCGAGGCGTGAGGGGTGGGGCAGTTCGCGCCAGCCGGCGCGGCGGGGACCGGGGTCGCCCGGCCTCACCGGCTCACGCCGGGTCGGCGGCCGGCTCGGCGAGGGTGACGTCGACCGCCAGCTCGCCGCCCGCAGCCTCGACGGTCCGCAGCTCGGCGACCTTGCCGGCGTCGCACACATCGCCGGCGACCAGCTCGAGCGCGGCCAACCGGTCGTCGGTGTCGTGGACGACCACGAGGGCGACCTCGGCCCGCATGGAGGTCTTGGCGTCGGACTTGGCCTTGCGGATCCGGCCGAGGACCTCGGCGGCGACCAGGAGCGGCGAGGGGATGCCGCCGGCCGACGCGCCGTCACCGGCGACGGCCCACAGCGGCGCCGCCTCGGGCCACGGGGCTCGGTGCACCGACCCCTCCTCGAACCCGGGGAGCGGCCCGTCGTCGGTGCGGCACCACGACCAGACCTCCTCGGTGACGTACGGGAGGAAGGGCGCGAACAGCCGCAGCAGGTTGGAGAGGGCGATGCGCAGGGCGACGCGAGCCGAGGTGGCGGCGGGGTCGTCCACGCGGTAGGCCCGGCCCTTGACCAGCTCGAGGTGGTCGTCGCAGAAGCGCCAGAAGAACTCCTCGGTGCGCTGGAGCGCACGGGCGTAGTCGTAGCCCTCGAAGGCCCTGGTCGCGTCGTCGACCAGCGCGGCGAGCTCGGCGAGCATGGCGAGGTCGATGGGTTCGGTGACGGGCGCGTCGACGGGGGCGTCGCCCAGCCCCAGCGCGAACTTCGATGCGTTGAGGACCTTGATGGCGAGCCGCCGGCCGATCTTCATCTGGCCGGGGTCGAACGCGGTGTCGGTGCCGGGCCGGCCGCCGGCGGCCCAGTACCGGACGCCGTCGGCGCCGTGCTGCTCGAGCAGGTCGGTCGGGACGACGACGTTGCCCTTGGACTTCGACATCTTCTTGCGGTCGGGGTCGAGGATCCACCCCGACAGCGCGGCGTTGGACCACGGCGCGGAGCCGTGCTCGTAGTGGCTCCGGACCATGGTCGAGAAGAGCCAGGTGCGGATGATGTCGTGGCCTTGCGGCCGCAGGTCCATGGGGAACGTGCGCTCGAACAGGTCGGCGTCGACCTCCCAGCCGCAGGCGATCTGCGGGGTCAGCGACGACGTCGCCCACGTGTCCATGATGTCGGGGTCGCCGGTGAAGCCGCCGGGCTGGTCGCGCTGGTCGGGGCTGAAGCCGTCGGGGACGTGCGACTGCGGGTCGATCGGCAGCGCGGCGTCGTCGGGGACGAGCGGGGCGTCGTGGTCGGGGCGACCCTCGGCGTCGAGGCGGTACCAGAGCGGGATGGGCACGCCGAAGAAGCGCTGGCGCGAGATCAGCCAGTCGCCGTTGAGCCCGCCGACCCAGTTGTCGTAGCGGTGGCGCATGTAGCCGGGGTGCCAGGCGACGTCGCCGCCGCGGGCGATCAGCTCGTCGCGCAGCTCGTCGGAGCGGCCGCCGTTGGGGATGTACCACTGGCGCGTGGTGACGATCTCGAGCGGGCGGTCGCCCTTCTCGTAGAACTTCACCGGGTGCGTGACCTTCTTGGGTTCGCCCCGGAGGTCGCCGCTCTCGGTCAGCAGCTCGACCATCACCTGCTGCGCGCCGCCCGAGGCCTTGCCGGCGAAGCGCTCGTAGGCGCTGCGGGCGCCGTCGTCGCCCAGCCACTCCGGCGCCTCGGTCGTGAAGCGGCCGTCCTTGCCGATGACGGCGCGCGTCTCGAGCTGGAGCTCGCGCCACCAGATGACGTCGGTCAGGTCGCCGAAGGTGCAGATCATGGCGATGCCCGTGCCCTTGTCCGGCTCGGCGAGCGGGTGGGCCTTGACCGGGACCTCGACGCCGAAGACGGGGGTGGTGACGGTCGAGCCGAACAGCGGCTGGTAGCGCTCGTCGTCGGGGTGGGCGACGAGGGCGACGCAGCTGACGAGCAGCTCGGGTCGCGTGGTGGAGATGACGACGTCGCCCTCGCCGTCGGAGCGGTGGAAGGCAACGTCGTGGTACGCCGCCGGGCGGTCGCGATCCTCGAGCTCGGCCTGGGCGACCGCGGTCTGGAACGTGGTGTCCCACAGGCTCGGTGCCTCGCTGGAGTACGCCTCGCCGCGGGCCAGGTTCCGAAGGAAGGCTCGTTGGCTAGTGGCCTGCGCGGCGCGCGAGACGGTCGAGTAGGTCATCGACCAGTCGACCGAGAGCCCGAGCAGGCGCCACAGGTCCTCGAAGACCTGCTCGTCGGTGGCGGTCAGCTCCTCGCAGAGCTCGATGAAGTTGCGGCGGCTGATCGCCTGGAAGTCCTGCCGCTTCTTCCCCGGCGTCGCCGGCGGCTGGTAGCCCTCGACGTAGGGGACGCTCGGATCGCAGCGGACGCCGTAGAAGTTCTCGACGCGGCGCTCGGTGGGGAGCCCGTTGTCGTCCCAGCCCATGGGGTAGAAGACCTCGCGGCCGCGCATGCGCTGGTAGCGGGCGATCGTGTCGGTGTGCGTGTAGCTGAAGACGTGGCCGACGTGGAGCGACCCCGACACCGTGGGCGGCGGCGTGTCGATGGAGTAGACGTCCGCCCGCTCCTTGGTGCGGTCGAACCGGTACGTCCCGTCCGCCTCCCAGACCGCGCCCCAGCGGGCTTCGAGCCCGTCGAGCGAGGGCTTCTCGGGGACGTTCGGCTGCGCCATGGCGGCCAACGGTACCGGCCGCCTCCCGGGCCCTCCGAACCCGATCCCAGCGAGCGGAGCGCCCTGACCGGCGGCCGGCATCGGCCAAGATGCCTGGCGTGACGTTCCCCCCGATCCGCCTGTACGACACCCGGCGCCGGGCCGTCGTGCCGCTGGAGCCCCTCGTGCCGGGCGAGGTCGGGATCTACACGTGCGGGCCCACCGTCTACGCGCCGCAGACGCTCGGCAACATGCGGAGCCAGTTCACCCCCGACCTCCTCCGGCGCGTCCTCCTGGCCGCCGGCCTCGAGGTCACCTACGTCACCAACATCACCGACGTCGGCCACCTCGTGAGCGATGCCGACGAGGGCGAGGACAAGGTCGAGGCGGCCGCAGCGCGCGAGGGCCGCACCGTGGCCGAGATCACCGCGCACTGGACCGAGCAGTGGGCCACGGACCGGCGCCGCCTCGGCATGCTCGAGCCCGACGTGCGGCCTGCGGCGAGCGACCACATCCCCGAGCAGATCGCCATGGTCCAGGCGCTGGAGGCCCAGGGCCGCACCTACGTGACCGACGACGGCGTCTACTTCGACGTGTCGACGTTCCCCGGGTACGCCGCCTTCGCGGGTCTCGACCTCGACCAGCTGGAGGCCACCGGCCGGGTCGAGAACGTGGCCGCCAAGCGCCACCCGGCCGACTTCGCGCTGTGGAAGCTGAGCCCGCCCGACAGCAAGCGCCTCCAGGAGTGGGACTCGCCCTGGGGCCCCGGCTTCCCCGGCTGGCACATCGAGTGCTCGGCGATGGCCACCAAGTACCTCGGCGAGAACTTCGACATCCACACCGGCGGCATCGACCACGTCCGCATCCACCACACCAACGAGGTGGCCCAGAGCGAGTGCGCCCTCGGCGTGTCGCCGTGGGTCCCGATCTGGGTCCACACCGAGTTCCTGGACCTCAAGGGCCGGAAGATCTCCAAGAGCGCGGGCGACGTGCTGGTGGTCGACACGCTCGTCGAGCGCGGCATCGACCCCCTGGCGTTCCGCTACTTCCTCCTGCAGGCGCACTACCGCCAGCAACAGGACTTCACGTTCGAGGGCGTCGAGGCGGCGGGCACGGCGCTGCGCCGGCTCGTGCACCACGCAGTCGTGGCTCGGGACGAGGTGGGCGGCGACACGACCGGTGCCGACCCGGCCCGGACCGAGCCCCTGCGCACGGCGTTCTGGGAGGCCCTGGCCGACGACCTCAACGCGCCGCGCGCCCTCTCGGTGGCGTCGACCGTGGCTCGCTCGCCCGAGCTCACCGCCGCGGACCGGTGGAGCCTGCTGGCCGACTTCGACCGCGCCCTCGCCTTCGGCCTGGCCGACGCGACCGACCCCGAGCGGGGTGACGACGACGCTGTCGACCCCGAGGTGGCGGCGCTGCTCGCCGAGCGCACAGCAGCCCGGGCGGCGCGCGACTTCGGCACCGCCGACCGCATCCGCGACGACCTCGCGGCGCGCGGCCTGGAGGTCGTCGACACGCCCGACGGCCCGACCGTCCGCCGCCGCTGACGCCGGCCGCCGACGGCGGCTGCCGCTGCGCGGGTCAGCCGCCGCCGAGGAGGCCGGTGACGGGGCGGGTGACCGAGTCGACGATCGTGCCGACCGGGTTGCTCGGCGTCGTCGGCGCAGGTGCCGGCGGGGGCGGCGGCAGGGTGGGCGT
>DATAGR010000316.1:0-2738 GCA_036263575.1 Aquihabitans sp.
CCTGGTCGGTGAGCAGGATGACCTGCGGCGACCCCGACGACCGGGCCAGGAGCTCGAGCAGCGACAGCCGCGTCGAGGGCGGGACGTCGACGAACGGGTCGTCGAGGATCAGCGGGAAGCTCTCGCCGTCGGCGCCGATGCTGCGCAGCCGGGTGAGGTGGGCCACCACGGCGTGGGCGACGTCGGCGGTCTCCTCGTCGAGCTCCGGCGCGGTGGAGGAGACCTGGGTGAGCGAGCGCAGCTGGCGGCGGAGGCGGGCGGTGGCCTCGATGTCGTCGTGGTGCTCGAGGGCCCACTCGACGCTGACGTCGCCGGCCAGGCGGGTCCAGCGGACCGCGGCGTTGCGGTGGTCCTCGGCGACGGCGACGAGCCGGCGGCGCTGCTCGGTGCCGGTGAACATGCCGTCGACCCGGGCCACGACGTAGCTGAAGTAGTCCTCGGCGCCGGCGTCCGCGAGCGCGGACCGCTCCGAGCGCTGGGCGGCCTCGACCCGGGCCCGGTAGAGGAACGTGAGCAGGATCGTCACCAGGCCGATGGCCAGGATCGGCACGGCGGCGGCCGGGTTGACGAAGTTGACCGGCAGGGCGGCGGTCAGCGACGCCGCCGAGACGATCGCGGTGTGGCGCCGCAGGCGGAGGTGCTGCTCCACGGCCGCCTCGAGCGACTGGTGGCGGCGCTCGACGCGCGCCACGAGCTCGGCGTCCTCGGAGCTGACGTCGATGCCCTCGTTGAGGGCCTGCAGCTCGTCGTCGGTGATCCGGACGCAGGCGGCGCACGACCACAGCTCGGTCTGGTCCAGCTCGGCGAGGCGGTTCACGATCTCGTCCCGCTGGGTGTCGGCCTCGAGCTTCGAGCGGTCGAGGTGGAGCAGGGCCCGGGCCCGGCGGGCGTCGATCCCGTGGTGGCCGAGCAGGTCGATGCGCCCGTCGGGCGCCCGGAACTCGTCGCTCACGTCGGTGCCGTCGTCTATGGCGATGACCCGGTGCGACCCGCCGGTGGGGCGGAAGACGGCCAGGTGCCGGCCGGCGTCGTCGACCAGTTCGAGGTGCACGCCCGAGCGGTTGGACCCGAGGCCGCCGATGAGCTCCTGGGTCAGCCCGGCGCGGACCCGCTCGTCGACGCTCGCGACCACGGTCAGCCGGGGGTGCAGCCCGAGCGAGACCGTCTTGCGTTCGTCCTCGATCACCATCCGCGTGAACCGCACAGGCGGATGATCGGCCGATCCGGCCCCGACTTGAGCGCGCGGTGGGCCGTTCGGCCCACCATCCGGCCCGGCGGCGGGAACGTCCGGGGCCGCCTGCGATGGGGTCGTGGGGGCACGGGTGCGCGTTCGTGCCGTCGGGGCGCCGTCGCTATGATGGCGAGCCGGCTCCCGCCGCCCGCCCGGGGCAGCAGGTCCCTCGCCTCCTTAGCTCAGTCGGCAGAGCGCTTCCATGGTAAGGAAGAGGTCGTGGGTTCGATTCCCACAGGAGGCTCGCAAGCCACAACCTGGCGGCGTAGCTCAGTTGGTCAGAGCACTCGGCTCATAATCGAGTTGTCACCGGTTCGAACCCGGTCGCCGCTACCAACCCCACCGACGCCCCACCTCCGCGGGTGGGGCGTTGCCCTGTACCCACCGCACACGACCCACCACCGCCAAGGAGCACGCCATGGGCAAGGAGAAGTTCGAGCGCAACAAGCCGCACCTGAACATCGGGACGATGGGTCACATCGACCATGGCAAGACGACGTTGACGGCGGCGATCACGAAGACGTTGCACGATGCGGATCCGACGACGGCGTTCACGCCGTTCGACATGATCGACAAGGCGCCGGAGGAGCGTCAGCGGGGGATCACGATCAACATCTCGCATGTGGAGTACGAGACGGCGAACCGTCACTACGCGCATGTGGACATGCCGGGGCACGCGGATTACATCAAGAACATGATCACCGGTGCGGCGCAGGTGGATGGGGCGATCTTGGTGGTGGCGGCCACGGATGGGCCGATGCCGCAGACGCGTGAGCACGTGTTGTTGGCTCGTCAGGTTGGGGTGCCGTCGATCGTGGTGGCGTTGAACAAGGTCGACATGGTCGATGACGACGAGTTGCTCGAGTTGGTGGAGATGGAGGTCCGCGAGCTGCTGACCGAGTACGAGTTCCCTGGTGATGACACGCCGGTGGTGCGGGTGTCGGCGCTCAAGGCCCTGGAGGGCGACGCGGATGCGGCGGCGCAGGTGTTGGAGCTGATGTCGCAGGTGGATTCGTTCGTGCCGGAGCCGGTGCGTGATGTGGACAAGCCGTTCTTGATGCCGATCGAGGACGTGTTCTCGATCACGGGTCGGGGGACGGTGGTGACGGGCAAGGTGGAGCAGGGCGCGGTGCACACCGGTGACGAGGTCGAGATCGTGGGGATCAAGGCCACGCAGAAGACGACGTGCACGGGTGTGGAGATGTTCCGCAAGCTGCTCGATGAGGGCCAGGCGGGGGACAACATCGGTGCGCTGCTGCGTGGCACGAAGAAGGAGGAGGTGGAGCGTGGTCAGGTGTTGGCGAAGCCGGGGTCGATCACGCCGCACTCGGAGTTCGAGGGCGAGGTGTACGTGTTGACCAAGGAGGAGGGTGGCCGTCACAAGCCGTTCTTCGGGAACTACCGGCCGCAGTTCTTCTTCCGGACGACGGATGTGACGGGGACGATCTCGTTGCCGGAGGGCACCGAGATGTGCATGCCGGGTGACAACACGCAGATGACGGTGGAG
>DATAGR010000317.1:0-3652 GCA_036263575.1 Aquihabitans sp.
CGCCTCGGCGCTAGGTTCCCCGCCCATGACCGAGCGCCTGACCCCCGAGGAGGCGGCCGCCCTCGTGCGGCCGGTGGACGTCGTGGGCATCCCGCTCGGGCCCGGCCACCCCGGCGGCTTCCTCCACGCCCTCGGCGCCCGCACCGACTGGGAGGACCTGCTGATCACCGGCGCCCTCCTCACCGACTTCTACGAGGTCTTCGGTCGGCCCAACGTGCGCTTCCTCTCCGGGTTCTTCGGCCCGCTCGAGCGGCTGATGCGCGACCAGGGCGGGGCCATCGAGTTCGTGCCCGCCGACTTCCGTCGCTTCGCACCGGCGCTCCAGCACGTGAACCCGCGGGTGATGGCCACCGCCGCGTCCCCGCCCGACGCCGACGGCTTCTGCAGCCTGTCGCTGCACGCCGGCGCCACGGTGGGGGAGGTGGAGCGCGCCGCCGACGACCCCGACCGCGTCCTCGTCGTCGAGACCAGCCCCCGCTTCCCGCGCACGATGGGCCTCGACGAGCACCAGCACCGCATCCACGTCGACCGGATCGACGTCCTCGTCGAGACCGACCGCGAGCCCTTCGTCATCGGCGACCCCGAACCGACCGACGACGAGCGCGCCATCGCCGAGCTGGTCGCGGCGTTCGTGGCCGACGGGTGCACCATCCAGACCGGGATCGGCGGCATCCCGTCGACCGTCGCCTCGATCCTGGCCGAGGGCCCGGCGGGGGACTTCGGCGTCCACTCCGAGATGTTCACCACCGGCCTGATGAAGCTGCACCTGGCGGGCAAGGTCACGAACCAGAAGGGCATCTGGGACGGCGTGTCGATCACGACGTTCGCCGCCGGCACGCGCGAGCTGTACGACTGGCTCGACGGCAACGACCTCGTGCGGTTCCTGCCCGTCCACCTCGTGAACTCGCCCGAGCTGATCTCGCGCAACCGGCGCATGGTGTCGATCAACGGCGCCCTGGCCGTGGACCTCGCCGGCCAGGCCGTGGCCGACACCCTCGGGGGCGCCCAGTTCTCCGGCATCGGCGGCCACGAGGACTTCGTCGCCGCCTCCGGGCTCGAGCTGGAGGACCGGTCGCTGCTGTGCCTGCGGTCGTCGACCGTCGTGGGCGGGCGCCGGCTGTCGCGCATCGCCTCGCAGCTCCCCGCCGGCACGATCGTCACCACCCCGCGGCACCAGCTCGACGTCGTGGTGACGGAGTTCGGGGTCGCCGAGCTCCGCGGGCGCACCGTGCGGGAGCGGGCGCGTGCCCTCGCGGCCATCGCCCACCCCGAGTTCCGGGACCAGCTCCTGACCGACGCCGAGGTGTGGCCGCCGGGCTGACCAGGGGGTTCGCCCCGGACGACCCACCCCGGCCTCCATTCGGGGTCGCCGCTGCCGATGCACTGGGAAGGACTACCGTTGCCCGCCGGGGAGGTTCTCGGGAGGGGAACGCCCTCGGAGAGGTAGCTGTGTCGGCATCGGAGCGCGCCAGGGGACCACGCAGGACGGCGCTCGCCGTCCTCGTGGTCGGCATGGCGACCTCGGCGCTCTGGGCCCCGGTCACCGGCGGCGCGGCACCGGCCCGCCCGGCGGCGCCCGCCCAGCAGTCGCCCGACGCCGAGCAGGGCGGGGGCGGTGGCACCAGCCTCAAGGCCGAGTACGACGAGATCATCGGCCAGGAGGCCGCCCTGATCGCGCGGATCGACCGGGCCCGCGCCGAGCAGGTCCGCCTGCGCGAGGCGCTGGCGAAGCTCGAGGACGACGTGAAGGCCAAGCGGCTCGACCTGCTCGTCGCCCAGGGCGAGCTGCAGGAGGCCGAGGCCACCACCGTCCGCGAGGCGGCGGCCCGCAAGGCCGCCGAGCAGCAGGTGGTCGACGCCGAGGAGCGCCTCCGCCGCCAGATCGTGGCGTCGTACGTGGCGGGCGGCGAGGACACGAGCATGCTCGACGCCATCCTCAAGAGCAGCAACGGCGAGGACGCCGGCAACGCCCTGGCCTACTCGCGGGCGATCGTCGGCGACAGCGACACGCTGGTGCGCCAGCTCGAGGCGGCCCGGGCCGAGCGCCGGCGGGCCGACCGGGCGGCGAAGCGGGCCCGTCGCAAGGCGGAGGCCCGACGCGACGACGTGGCCTCGGCCGCCGACTTCCTCGCCGCGGCGCGGGACCGGCAGGTCGGCCTCGTCGCCGACGTCGACGCCCAGGTCGAGGCCGAGAACGCTGCGCTCGGCGAGGTGCAGGGCCGCAAGGCGCTCGTCGAGGGCCAGATCGCGTCGATGAACACGACGTCGGACGGCATCAACATGGTGCTGGCCGACATCCAGCGCGGCCAGCCGAACTGGAAGCCCGGCGACCTCCTGATCACCAACCCGATGCCGGGCTACCGGATCGGGTCGAAGTTCGGCCAGCGCCGCCACCCCATCCTCGGCACCACCCGCCTCCACGCCGGCGGCGACATCGGGGCGCCGAGCGGCACGCCGATCTACGCGCCGGCCGACGGCATCGTGATCCTCGCCGGCGACCGCGGCGGCTACGGCAACACCACCGTGATCGACCACGGCTTCTCCGTCGGCACCCTCTACGGCCACCAGAGCCGGATCGACGTGCGCCCGGGGCAGTTCGTGCGGCGCGGCGAGCTCATCGGCCTGGTCGGCAGCACCGGCCTGTCAACCGGCCCGCACCTCCACTTCGAGACCCGGCTCAAGGGCGTGCCGACCGACCCCGAGGGGATCGTCGACTTCACGCTGCCGGTCACCAGCTACGCCGACGAGGCCGCCGCCGCCTTCGGCCAGCCCGGCGACTGACCCCGCCCCGCCAGCTCGCCTCGGCGCCCGTGGACCGCCGTGGTCACGATGTGCGGCGGTGGAGGGCCAGCTCGAACAGGTCGACCACCGCCGCGGTGGGCGGCGCCGGACGGGCCTCGATCGACTCGACGGTGCAGAACACCTCGGTGCCGTCGGCCCGGCCCTGCACGGTGACCATGAGCGACGTGGCCGGCTCGCCCTCGAAGCGGCACAGCACCTCGAGGATCGGGCCCGAGCGGTCGAGGTAGGTCACCTCGCCGATGTCGCCGGCCGCCTCCACCAGCAGGCGGAAGGCCTCGTCGGCCGGGGCGCCCACGGCGAGGGTGTCCTCGGCGAGGCGGGCGACGCGAGGCGTCGGGCCGACCACCGGCACCCGGCGGAAGATCCGGGGCTCCGGGGCCGGCCCGGCGGCGCCGGTGGCGTCGGGCTCGGGACGCTCGCCCCGGGCCCGATCGAGCGTCCGATAGGCCTCGATGATGCGCGCCGCCCGGGGGGCCGAGGCCTCGCCGGCGCGATCGGGGTGGTGCGACCGGATCTCGCGCCGGTAGGCGGCGCGGACCTCGGCCCACGGGGCGCCTGGCGCGACCCCGAGGGCGCGGGCGGCGTCGGCCGGCGACATCGAGGGACCGGGCGCCACGTCAGCCGGCGCCGGGCGCGCCCGCCGGGGCCAGGAAGGCGGCCAGCGCCTCGGCGAGCCGGGGCGGGTCGGCGGCGCCGCACAGCTCGCGCGCCGAGTGCATCGAGAGCTGGGCCACGCCGACGTCGACGGTGGGGATGCCGAGCCGGGCCGCCGTCAGCGGGCCGATGGTGGACCCGCAGGGCTGGTCGTTGCGGCCGACGAACCACTGGTGGGGGATGTCGCGCTCCTCGC